>JBKEAX010000226.1:0-2993 GCA_047972825.1 Hyphomicrobiaceae bacterium
TTTTCGATCCGCACCTTCAAGTCAAACCATGCAGCCTGCCCTGTGATCGGATCTGAGTTGGAATAACGATAGCCACTGGCGTCTGCCGGCAGCAACTCACCAATCAGGTGGTTCAGAAGAAAGCCCTTTGTGTTCTCTGGCGCATCGTCAGCAAGGCCCCAGGCGCCAGCGCGCTTGCCAATGGCGTTCCAGGTCCACACGGTGTCATCATTGACGCCGTCCATCAGGCGGACTTGCGCCTTCACGCGGCCAATACGTGAGATGATCCAGACCCAGTCATCATCGGCAATGTTGAGGCCCGTGGCCTTCGTGCGGCTCATATAGAGGCGGTTCTCGGCCGTAATCTGACGCAGCCACGCATTCTGAGACCCCCACGAATGGTACATGTGCATGGGCCGCTGCGTGATGGCGAACATTGGGTAGTCGTCTTTATCGACCACTTCACCTTCGATAGGTGGATACCAGAACGGCAACGGATCAAAATAGGTCTCGACCCGCTCGCGATGCCTCTCTGGCGGCGTGCAATTGCACTTGCCTTGCGCCGAGAGACGAAACTTCTGCATTGGCTCCAGGTAGAGCTGGAACACGAGTTGTTCGGCATCGGCGATAAAGCCGGTGTCATGCGCCCAGTCCAGATAGTCGCGGTTGGCGTGCTTGAAGTAGCGCATGTGCTCGGGCAGGTGATGCACATGGAAGGCGCCGTTCTTGATGTATTCCTTGAGCTGGTTGGGGTTGGGCTCGCCTTTGCCGAAAGACTTGCCGTCTTCGCCGCGCCAACCCGCCAGCGGGCCGACACCCGGCATGCGCTGGTGGTTGACGATGTAGTCAGGATAGCCCCCAGGAAACTTGCGTGAGCCATCGGCATTGGTGAAGGCTGGAAGCCCCAACCGCCACCCCAGATCGATCAGCACTTCCTGGAATCCGCGGACGTCGCGGTCGGGTTGGACGACGGGATGGCGAATGGCATCAGCTGGGCCGTCGGGTTCGGAAATCGGCCGGTCGAGCAGTGATATGCAGTCCCAGCGTTCCAGATACGTCGTATCGGGCAGCACGAGGTCGGCATAGGCGACCATCTCGGAATTATAGGCGTCCGAATAAATGATCTTGGGGATTTTGTAGTCGCCCGTCACCTCATCCTTGGCCGTCAAATGCTCCAGGATCTCGGGCGTGTTCATGGACGAGTTCCAGGCCATGTTGGCCATGTATAAAAACAGCACCTCGACAGGGTAGGGGTCCTGATTTGCGGCGTTGGTGATGACCATATGCATGAGGCCGTGAGCAGCCAGTGGTGCATCCCAGCTGAATGCCTTGTCGATGCGTTGCGGCGTTCCGTCCTGGTCGATCAGCAGGTCCTGTGGCGATACTGGAAAACCCAGGTGGGGGCCGCCGAGAGGTTCGTTGCGTGCCACCTGGTTCTGCTTGCCGGTGGGCTTGATGCGCGGGGGAATGCACTTGGGATAGGGCGCCTTGTAGCGAAAGCCGCCTGGGCAATCGATCGTACCAAGCAGGATCTGCAGGACGTGGATCATGCGGCAGGTATGGAAGCCATTTGAATGAGCCGAAATCCCACGCATGGCGTGCATAGAGATCGGGCGGCCGATCATCTTGTCCTGTTTGCGTCCAGCCCAATCGGTCCAAGGGATATCGAGAACGATCTCTTCCTGGAAGGCGACGCGCGCCAGTTCAGCGGCAATACGCCGAATGGTCTGGGCGGACACGCCGGAGATTTTCTCAGCCTGTTCGGGTGTGTAGTCATCCGACATGAAGCGCTTGGCCAGCAGCTCGAATGAGGGTACGCCCTTGCGTCCATCCGGCAGCGTATAGCTTCCCGAAAGTGCTGGTGCGCTATCGGGCGCGTTGGCATCGACGATCTTGCCGGCCTTTTTATCGAACGCGATCGGCTCCTTGTTGAATGAGCGTGCAAAAAGACCATGGTCTTCAGCGCCAGGGTCGTCGATGACCAGCCAGTGCGCGTTCGTGTAGCGAACGAGGTAGTCAAGATCGACCTGTTCAGTCCTTAGAAGTTCATGGATCAATGCGGCAACGAATACGCCGTCTGTCCCAGGCTTGATGCCGACCCATTCATCGGCGATTGCGCCATAGCCGCTGCGCACTGGATTTACTGCAACGACCTTGGCACCGTGCTCCTTGAGCTTGCCAAGGCCGATTTTGATGGGGTTTGAGCCGTGATCCTCGGCGACCCCAAACAACATGAAATACTTGGTGTGCTCCCAGTCGGGTTCGCCAAACTCCCAAAAGGCGCCGCCAAAGGTGTAAAGGCCGGCGGCCGCCATGTTGACCGGGCAAAAGCCACCGTGGGCGGCATAATTCGGAGTGCCGTACTGCAATGCCCACCAACTGGTAAGCGATTGGGACTGGTCACGCCCAGTGAAAAAGGCGAGGCGGCGCGGGTTTGTCGTGCGCACACGGCCCAGCCAGCCAGACGCAATATCGAGCGCTTCGTCCCAGGTGATTTCCTTGAACTGGCCGGAGCCGCGCGGGCCTGTTCGCAACAGCGGTGCTTTGAGGCGCGCTGGCGAGTAGTGCTGCATGATGCCAGCTGAGCCTTTGCCGCAAAGCACACCCTTGTTAACCGGGTGATCGCGATTGCCTTCGATGTAGCGGACTTTGCCGTCCTTCAGGTAAACGCGGATCCCGCAGCGGCACGCACACATATAGCACGTCGTGGTTTTGATCTCGTCGGCGGGCGGAACGGATGTGTCGACACGGTCATCCAACATTGTTTCTGCGCCCATTGATATGCCTCCAAAATCATCGCATTGCGGTTTGGCTTATATGCCAACCGCTCATTTGTTTGTGTCGCATGTGACCATTGCAGCAGGCGCTACTGGTGCTGTGCCTCCAGCGCGTCCACCGGTGTGCTTGTGTGCAAGGATGTTAGTCTTGTCGTTATTGTCTGGGATCGCTGAAAATTAACGACGCCCGTTCGCTCCCCAAACGTCAAATCCACAATATCAATCGCTTGTTTGATA
>JBKEAX010000276.1:0-4549 GCA_047972825.1 Hyphomicrobiaceae bacterium
CTACGGCTGCCACCGGCGCGGAGTTGGGCAGGATGGTGACTTCCGCCAGCGCGCTGGCTGTTGCCCCAGGCCCATTGGTGATGGTGTAGCCGAATGTCACTTTGCCTTCGAAGCCTTCAGGCAAGACTAGTGCGATCTTTCCTTGAGATGTGAGCGAAACGCTTCCAACGCTTGGATCAAACACAGCCTGCAGGCTCAAAGTGCCGCCATCAGAATCACTATCGTTTGCAAGCAGTGGTGCTGCGGAAAGTACATGGTCGCTGCTGCCGTGGACGAGGCCGTAGTCGTTGCGGGCGGTGGGTGGCGTGCTGGACATTGGCGTTGCAGATTGGGCGAGCGCCAATATGTCGGTCGTGGTCCACACCGTGCCATCATCGAAGGTCATGCGCTCGATCGTTACGCCATTGGGCCCGAACGCATCGGCAAGCGTTATGGAGCCGCTACCGCGTAATACCAGCATCAGGTCACTGGGCGCGGAAGAGATCTGCAATGCGCTGATGTCTGCGGGCGTGATGTCTTCAAGCAGCTGGATCGTGTCGACATCGCCCAGCCCGATGCCATCTTCCACGATCCGGTCGTGTCCATCTCCGAGTATGTAAGTGTAGATGTCGCTTCCCTCTCCACCGACAAGCAGGTCATCACCCTGGCCACCAAACAGCGTGTCATTGCCCTCAAGGCCAATCAGTGTGTTGTTGCCTTCCGTTCCGATCAGACGGTTGTCGAGGGCATTGCCGGTTGCCGACACAGCGCTGCCAAAAAGCAACACGTTTTCGATATTGCCCGCGAGCACGTAGTTGATGCTTGCCGACACGGTATCGAGGCCCTCCGCCGGATTTTCGATGACGGTGTCGCCGGGGTTGTCGACGACATAGTGATCGTCGCCTTCGCCGCCCGCCATCTCGTCTGAGCCAGTGCCACCGTCAATGGTGTCGTTGTTGTTTCCCGAAGCGATGATGGTGTCATCACCGCCGCCTGCGTTCACATGAGTTGGCTGATTGACGGTGATGAAGTCGGCATCCTCGGTTCCCTCATGGCGCACGGGCGATGGTGGGGTGTTGTCTGGATCGTTCGGGTCGGAGGCTGGAACAGATGGTGCTTCAGGGAAAGCATCCAGCATGCCGGGATTGAGAAGCATCACTGCATCGTCCCAGTTCTCGTAAGAGCCAACCAGTTCGCCCTGAAACTCGATAATGGAGGAATCACCGGGATCTATGAACTGAAGACCAAGGTCGCCGGGTTCAAAATCAACGACACGGATGGCCGTTTCAGTTTCGGGAAGGATAATCTTGGAATGGCGTGTTTCAGTTTGGCCCGTATCGTCAATAACCAAGACTTCGGTCAGCCGTTCGGCCTGGAATATGGTGATGATGAGGTCGGACTGGTCGACGCGGAAGGAGATGTCACCGGCAAAATCCATGACACCTGCGATCTCGTCCGGGTTGGCCCAAATGTCTGCCTGCAGCCGGTTCTCGTAGAACAGTTCCCAGCCGTAGTTGACCATATCGTCGTAAAGGCCGATGCCACCTGCAATCTGCATCAAGGGTGAGTCGTCGTAGTTGCCACCTGACAGGTTGAAGTAGTTGTAGGGCACGTACAGTTTATCGCTGGCATCGGCGTTCTCGATTACGATTTCCGTCATGCCGCCAGTGCTCGAAATCGCCGAAGCAACGATGATGTCAGCGCCAGTGTCACCGTTGATGTAGGTTCTGCCTGCATTTGAAACGAGAGTGTCTGTTCCAGCGCCACCTAGAAGTTCAACGTCGTAGCCTTGCGGGCTTGCTCCTGAAAAGGCTTCAACGAGGTGAGCATCAATGAAGTCGTCGCCGTCTCCGCCTTCAATGCCGCGTACGCCGGTATTTGCATGGATGGTGTCTTTACTGTCAGAGCCGATGATCCATTCGGCCTGTTCCACCCATAGGCCGCCTTCACTGGACTGACCTGAGGTGGTGGTAACGAAATGCGCATCGGCATTGGTTTGTGTGATATTCAAGCCGGTGGACGACTGGCTGAAGTCAATTGTGTCACCGCGACCCGTGCTGCTGCTTTCGCCGCCCAGATAGATGGACAGCGGTTGCTCGACAAGTTCAACTCCTGGGCCCGTGGTGACGGCGTCGCTTGAGGTGTCGTCCCAAACCAGGCGCTCAATCGAGAGCAGGTAATCGACACCACCATTGAATGTGGCAATGTACTGTGGTGTCTTGTGCTCCACCCAGCCGGGAACAACTTCAATGTGCACGCTCCCCGCGCCTGAGTAGTTGACCGTGTCCAGGCCGTCTTCCTTGTAGGTCCACGAGCTGTCGCCGCCGTGCAAATAGTTTTTGCCATAAGACCAGCCAAACAGATCATTGTCGCCGCCGCCGTACATGCGGTCTATGCGCGTGGTGTCGTTAACGCCCTGCAATAGGTCGTCACCCGCGCCGCCATAAAGTGCGGTGAACTGTTTTTGAATGGTCAGATGGTCGTCACCATTGCCGCCCAGCAATGTCTCCAAGCCAGGTGAAATGCGAATGTTGCGCGGCAGGCTTGTGGTGATGTCGATGCCGCCTGCATAAAGTACCGAGGCGATGAAGCTGGTGGAATTGAGCGTCGGCAGAAGGCTGCTGGCACTGCTGATGGCGTTATAGTCGTAATACTGGTCGTCGATGTTGGCGGCGTGTGCGGCCATCTGCGCCCAAGTGATCTCTGGGTAGGCAACGGAGAGAATTTGGCTGCCGCGCGTTTCAGGCGTACCAATTAGAGCTTCCAAGGCTGCTCCCGTCACCCCGCCGTTGGCGAGTTGGAGGCTGAGGTTGCCACTGTCGCCAGCCACGGTGAGCTTCACTCCGTCGGCGGTTGGTTGCCGTAAGCCCTCCATGACGAACCATTCATCCTGCGGAATGGGGACATCGGTCAGGCTGTCCTGCTCGAACGTCAGTTGCAAATGATCGAAGCCAAGGTAGCCGAGGAAGAACTTCTGGATTGGCAGGCGTTCCAGACGGATATTGGACATCGTTCACACTCCGAGTTGACGCAACTGAACCAACATCCTGAGAAGGCAGGCTGGTTGGCTGGGTGGCCGGAAACGCCGCAAGGAGGTGCAACGTGGTGGCCGCGTGGTGAGGTGGGTGAGGGCGTTACTGGTTATCGTTCAATTTATATGCAACCTAAAATATGTGTGTCAGGCAACTAAAAAATGAAAGGCTGATAATCGTTGCGCGGATTGGGCTGCAATCAACAGAAAGAACTCAATAATAACAGGGTATTTCCAGGTGTTGGTCAGGTTGCAGTATGGGCAGACTGAACATGCGATAACTTTACATTATTTCACCAAGTTGCACGTTCAGATTGTGATATCACCTAAGGGTCCGGACCCTACTCACAATAGGCGGAGCGCCGGCGCTCCTTCAGGTCAAAATGGAAATGATCGTGGTGAGCACGGTTTGCCTCAGGTCCAAGCACCGTGGTGAAAATCCCACAGGCTCCTGCATGCAGGTCCTTCAGGAACAACAGCTCCTGTGTCGAGCGGGGTTTAGCGGGCGCGGGTTCGGCGTTGGCCTTTCTGATGGCTGCAATGGCGGGTGCCTTCTTGCTGGCGGTTTTGCTGTCCGATTTCACGCGTGTTTTGCCAGCCTCCTTGCTGGCGTTCCTTGGCCAGGCGGCTTTGGAGGCAACAGGAGCAGTGGCTGCCGCGCTCTCTTGAACAAGTCCCCAATAGGTTTGCACATCGATTGAGCGGCCGTCTGCAAGTTTCAATGCGGCAATGTCGATAGCATTGGCGAAGGCATGCTCGGATATTTTCCGGGCCGGATCGTTGTAGCGGTTGCGGCACATGTAGGATGAAACGTTGCGCAGTTCCACAATGGGAGAGCCGAATGCGCGTTTCGCACTGGGTTGCGCCACCGTCTCGATCCATTGGTAAAGGTGGGCAACCACTGCGCAGTTGGTCGTTGCTGGCGGATTTAGTTTGACACCTTTGCCGCTGCCGATGCGGCGCAATTTTACCGGTGCGGGTGTTCCGCATTCTCCCCTACGGATCGGTTCAAGCCTGTCCGTCTCAGCGGAGATATTGAGGAGTTGTGTTTCGCAGGCCTGGGTTGCTGTCTCGATTTCAGCCGCCGTCCAGGTTACAGGAGGTGTCGTCTCGGGCGCTTGTTCTGTCGCGGGTGCTAGCCTTTTCTGTGTGGGAAGCGGTGGCAGAAATGCTTGTGACCCCAAAGGCTGTGATCTTTGCCGGCGGGGTTTCATTTCAGGCAGCGGCGTACCAGTTGAATGAGCCGGGCGCGAAATGGTTTTGGCGCGTGCATGCTGCCTGTTCGCAATATCTAGTGCTTCGGGAGATGTGCTTTCATCAACCTTGGGCTTTGGCACGGCGGCCTCTTGTGTGATGGCTGCCGCCTTCCGTTCTCCAACGTCAAAAGGTTCGTTCTGCTCTCGTGCTGGAGACGATGGATCATACGCTTGCGTTGCGCTGCTCGGGGCGGCAACGGGTTCTGTCTGCAGGTCAGCTTCGCGCTGAATTGTTCCCACAACAATTGGTTCAGGCTTGTCATGCCCCTGCTTGATATGCTCC
>JBKEAX010000282.1:0-2180 GCA_047972825.1 Hyphomicrobiaceae bacterium
AATTTCTCAAACTGCTGATCGCTCTTGAGGCAAACGAACTCCTTGATCTCGACCTTGCCTGCCTCAAGTATCCCCTTGATCGCTTCTCCGCGCTCTTCGCACTGCGTCTTTGTCTCAGCTCCAACGAAAGCTGCTGAAAGGTCCCCAATCGGGTTGGCTGTCAGGATAACGAGAAGGAACTTCAACGACATGGGGTGGCTCCTTGCAGCAATCCCATTGAGGAAACACGCAGTGATAAAACATCGTACCGGTCAGAACTTGATCCTGGCCATGACTTCCACCGAGCGCCCTACACCGGGCAGTTCGTCGAGCGTTGCTCGATATTCTTCATTGGTGATGTTATTGAATGCAACACCAAACTTGAATTTCTCGTCAGGCCCGACACTGCCGCCAAATGCAAAGTTAAGCGTACCCCAACTGTCCAGGTCGTCAGTCTCCAGGACGCCTTCATTCTCAAGCGTCTGCTTCACACCACTGGCCGCACGCACGAACAGATCTGACCACGCCTTCCAGCCAACCATGTCCCATTCGTAACGAACACCTGCCCGCCCTGAGAACTCCGGCGTATTGGTGTTCCATGTCGAAAACGTGTCGAACTCGAACTTGCGGCGTGTCCACGCGCCGGTCATGTAGGGCGTAACACTCGTTCCGGGCAACGTGTACTGGACAAGCAGCTCGATTCCATGGGTCTCGGCAGTGTCGATGTTATCGTAAATCCGTCCACCGCCCGTGCAGACCGTAGCGGGACAATCTACCGTACCGATATAATCCTTGGCCTTGGCGTAGAAGAATGCTGCGTCGGCGACGAAACCATTACTGAAGTAGCGTGCGCCAAGTTCGTAGTTCCGGGATGTTTCCGCCGTTAGATCCGGGTTGCCGTAAAGCGTCTCACCGCCTGCAGACGTCACAGTGAAAAGTTGCAGCAGCGTTGGAGAAGCGTAGCCCTCCGAATAAAGGGCGCGTAACGTCGTGTTCCTGAACCCCGTGTAGGTCAGCCCCGCGGATTTGAGCAACTTCTCGTCGTCTCCACCTTGAATTCCGCTAATACGCGCATCGTTGGTTCTGTCGAGTGTCATGTCGACAAAGTTATAACGCAGAGCACCAGATAGTTTCAGATTGTCGGTGAGGCTCCATTCGTCCTGTACGAACAGATATGTCGTATCAATGTATGCCTCTGTGGATGTTGCAGAGAAGATCGGAAACGGAGGGCCGGGCGCGATCACAACCTCACTCGTCTTGTCCGTTTCAAGCTGATCTCTCAAGAAACTGACACCAAACACCGTATAGTGGTCACGGTGGAACTTGAAATCAACCTGCGCATTGGCACCGTAGTTCTTGATGACATCGTCGGAAGTCGAGTCGACGCCCACGGTCAGCGGCGGCATGAACGGTCCGCGATATGCGTAGGTGTCGACTGAGTTGACGAAATAGCGCTTCACGTCCTGGTAGAAGGCGTCGAAGTGAACCTTCTTGATGATCGGGCTCAAATCCTTGCCATCATAATAGAGACCGATCTTGCGCAAATCGCGCTGTGGCAGATCGATGAAAAAGTTCGTCACGCCACTCGTGAACGTTGCCGGGTCTCCAGTAATGGTCGCCGGATCCGTCCAGCTTTCTGTGTCGAGCCGATGCTGTAGGGCCTTCACGGCAATGTAGTGGTTCTTTGCTGCGCCCAGCGTCAGGCCCAGATGGGCATAGAGATTATCGTCATCAAACGTAGTGCCATCCAGCTTGCCCGTTGACGTATACTCACCCTTTGGCACCTCGCGGTCCTGATGATCGGCAAGGCTACCTGAAAAGCGATAATCGAGCCGGCCAACCGTGCCTGACACTGCGGCCCAACCCTGCCAGCCGTTCGACCCAGAAAAATATGTCCCACCAATCTCAACCTCGACCGGCTTTTTTGCTCCCGGCTTGGTGATGATGTTGATGACACCACCGACAGAGCGCGTGCCATAACTCACCGCACCTGGCCCACGAAGAACATCAATGCGCTCTATCGAGGAGGGGTCGATCAGGATCGGCGTACCGTAGGAACTATGATCCGTTACTTCTTGGCCATCGACGAGGATGGTCACACGCTGGGACGATTCCCCGCGAATGCGAATACGCTTCATGCCCGCCGCGGAAGCGTCAGCAACCTCAACACCTGGAATATCGCGCAGCGCTTCTGCCACGCT
>JBKEAX010000480.1:0-1746 GCA_047972825.1 Hyphomicrobiaceae bacterium
GCAGTGGAGGGGCCAATAACCGCTCCTGCAGTGGTTGTGACGGGAGGATCCGAAGGCATTGGGCGCGCACTTGCGCAGGTGTTCTTGTCAAAGGGGCATTCCGTGGTTCTGGTGGCGCGGAATGCAGAGCGTTTAACACATGTGGCTGCAGCGCTGCGCTCGTCTTTGTCTGAAGGGAAACGGCTGGAAATTTTTACGGCCGATGTGACAGGTGAGAGTTCCTATGAGCAGCTCAGCCAGCATCTGCGCGCGAGCGGCCTTCATATCGAGGTGCTCATTAACAACGCAGGGCTGGGACTGGGTGGGCCATTTGCCAACCAGAGCAGTGACGACCTGGATCAACTCATAGCATTAAACATGGCGGCGTTGACGCGGTGGGTGCGACAAGCGGTTGGCGAGATGCTCGATCGGGGCCAGGGGCAGATCATCAACATGGCATCGCTTGGCGGCTATTCTCCAGGACCCAATCAAGCAGCCTATTACGCGAGCAAGGCTTATGTATTGTCCCTTTCCGAAGCGTTGGCATCGGAAATGGCCGGAACGGGTGTTCGCATTGCTGTGGTGGCGCCAGGTCCGGTCGATACCGGGTTTCATGCAACGATGGGTGCGGACCGATCATTCTATCGTTTTTTGTTGCCGTCGCTATCGCCTGAGCGCGTGGCCAGATCGGTTTATCGGGGTTACAAGTTCAAGAGCCGTGTCATTATTCCCGGTGTCATCAATCGGCTGATGAGTATTTTCATGCGCGTTTTGCCTCATCCAATTCTGGTGCCGCTGGTCGGCTGGCTTCTCGCGCCGCGCGGACGTTCATGACGCGCGATGTGATCGTTGATGATAAGAATACACATGTTGTCATGACGTTAGAGATGAGTATGCAGATTTAATTTTACGAATATTGAAACCATTGTGTGATTGATTGGCATGTGTGGCTGCGGATCTTGTGTTGCGTACTGCAGTCCACCGGCGCGGCGGCTGGTCGTGTGCTTAAGTGCGCGTTAGCCGCCGTGCGACTTTTTTTGGAGCATGTTCTTCACGCCGAACCGCGCACACTTCGGCTGAACATGCTCTAAAATCCGCGATCAGAGATGTTTGCTACTGTAGGTCGTGTTGATATTTACTGCGCGTGAGCAGATGCGCGTGCTTTGTGCAACGCCAAGTCCAAGACGCCACCGAACTCCTTGCGCTCGTCATCGGTCAGGAAGCTACCGAACTGGAATAATTTGCCATGTGAGGTCAGGGACAGACTGGTGCGGCCGTCAATGGCCTCAGAAACCAGCACCCGAACCCAGTACGGGCTGAATTCAAACGTCTCGGTGCGGCCGGAGGGGTGATAGCGTGTGACGGTCAACCGATTGGATTCAAGATCAACGGTTTCGTGCAGGCGTCCATCGCGATAGTTGAGCTTGAAGGCAATATAGATTAGCAGCACATCGAGTCCAAAGAAGCCGAAGACCGGCCATGCGCCCATGAGAAGAAAGGCCATTCCAGCAGTGAAGCTGACGAGGCCGAGAAGCGACATCAAAATTACAAATCCGCGTGGGCTCAACGAGCGATAGGACGTCAGCACCCAGCGATTGTGCGGGGGGGTGGCAACGTGCGGCGCATTGTTGTCATCATTGGTCATTGGGTCGATCAGGCTCAAATTCTGGAAAGCCCAAGCTGGGGCTTGGGAGCACGTATGGTAACGAAACAAGCAGGTCGCCAGCAAGTGGTGCAACGCAACCCCAGGAAACCGGAAAGTGTGAC
>JBKEAX010000306.1:0-1603 GCA_047972825.1 Hyphomicrobiaceae bacterium
CTTCAGCTAAACATGCTCTAAGCCCCGCGCGACAAACGGCTTGTGCGCTCATCGGGTGCGCCGAAGTGGTCGAAGTAACGCGGGTCGATTTTTTCTACCGGCAAAATGATCAAAACGTCGGTGGTTCCGAATTGATGGTCGATCACAGCGCCATCGCCGACGTAAGCACCAAGACGCAGGTATCCCTTGATAAGGGGTGGTAACGCCTTCAGTGCCGCTTTGGCGTCGACCTCTTCCTTCGCCAACAGATTCATTGATTGATAAAGATGCGAGTGCGCGCTGCATCTCCATTCCTGTGGTGCCAGGGCATTGTGATGCAGGAAGGATAATGCAGTTGCGTGCTGCCTTGGATCGGTGCCAGCAAAGCTTGCACAGCCGATCATGACATCGATCCCATGTTCGCGAACGTACGTCCAAAGCCCATGCCAAAGCAGTTCAACTGTGCGACGATTGCGATAAGGCTTCAAGACACAGGAGCGGCCCAACTCCAGGAAGCTATGTGTCTGGGCGCGGGCTTTCAGCAATGGTGCGATGTCGTATTCGCCCTGTGTGTAAAAGCCGTTATGTCGCGATGCCACGTCCTGGCGCAAGACACGATAGGTTCCAACAACTTCAGGCCTCCGAGCCGATGACCAAGGTGAAACCGCCGTCGTGACCGCATGATCCACAACAAGCAGATGATCGCACACTGCATCGTAGGGATCTTTGTCACGGCGACGCAATTCAACCATGAAGTTGGGCGTTGCCGACATCTCCTTATAGAACACATCATAGCGGAGACGTTGCGCGCGGCGCATGTCCCGCGCACCACGCGCCATGCGCACCTCAAGATCGCCGAGGCGGCCGAATACGCGCGCCTCTCGTTCATTCAAGAACCAGGAACGCCGGGATTGCGACCCTGGTGGATTGCGCAGGTGGACAAAACGCTCAAGGCCCGTTCGCAGGAACGGCAATGACGGCTTCAGGAAACCAAGGGGATCAATCCGTGTTGCCATTGCTCATCCACGCTCCATCAGCATGTCCGTGTTCCTCCCGCTGATCTCCCCTAAGGCGTGTTGCGAATTACAAGATACGCTCATCACGCCTCAAGTCTTTGATTTCGTGCATGCGGTTATCGCAAAAACCGCCTAAGCGAAATACCAATCGATCAAACCCACTGATACTTACCAAGAGATGCGGAAACCGGACAACTGCTACCCGCTCAATCCAATGCAAACTCTATCACTTCCCGCCAGCTAACACGGGAGCGTGTCGGATCTACGACACAACCTGCTTTAGATCACGTTCACTTTCCTCGGAATCGTGCGCGCGCTCTATGTTCTTTTACTTTGAGCATGTTCTTCACGCCGAACCGCCACACACTTCAGCTAAACATGCGCGTCTTTTTGGCATGTTCTTCACGCCGAACCGCTGCACACTTCGGCTGAACATGCGCGTCTTTTTGGCATGTTCTTCACGCCGAACCGCTGCACACTTCGGCTGAACATGCCCTAATGTTGCATTGTTGGCCAGTGGCAGGACCACCTCAAATGCGGCATGCGCACTCTGCGATCAAGTTGAGGCGTGGGCGTGGCCAGGCACCCACGTCTCCAGCAACCCTTTC
>JBKEAX010000344.1:0-2972 GCA_047972825.1 Hyphomicrobiaceae bacterium
TGATTGTGCAGGTGAGCTTGTTGGGCGCCGTCGTCGTTATGATGCCCGTGATGCTCATGCCCATGGCTGCCATGCTCATGCCCGCAGCACTCGTGTCCGGAATGGTCGTGGTCGTGCCCGTGTGCATGGTCTGAGCCCCCTGCAGCACCGGCCCCTCCAGGGTACCATCCAGAAACTATAGACTTGGCTTGTCTGAACAGAAGCCATAAGCCAACCAAAGTCACCAATCCCCAACTCGCTGTCTCCACCCAGTTCTCAGTGGCCTTGATGTCCATGCTGGTCGCACGCATCACCAAAACAAGAATACCAACCAGAACCAGCGCAGACAGACCTTGGATCCCCGCAGCGAGAAACGAAAGTGCAATGCCGCGCTTCACCGTGCGTTCGTTGGCAAGCACATAGGAAGAGATGACAGCCTTGCCGTGGCCAGGCCCGGCAGCGTGCAGGATGCCATAGGAAAATGACAAGAATCCCAGCACCAAGGCTGCCCACACAGGGTTGCCGGACTTCAAGTCTTTCACGGCAGTAGCCAGCGCGAGATGCACCTTTTGCTGTGTCCTCATAAGCCAGACATAGAAACGGCTGAAGGGGCCGATGCTTGCACGCGGCTGCGCTGCGCCGCTCGGTTTGCCAAATAGGTTGCGCTTCGTCACATCGGGTCTGGACGATGGCGTGCCGATCCCCTCAGCTTGGGCGAGTATCAGCTTTTGCGGCTTTGATGCCTGCGCAATGCCAGCGGCATCGCACGCGCTCGCTGATGCACCAGCAAAGCCTGCGCTCAGCAGCACCACAGCGCACAAGCGCACAAGCATCCGGATGGAGGGAAGAAAAAAGTGCATCATTCAGCCGTTATGATTTGGGGCAGGAAAGCTGGACCGTCTTGGCAACAGCGAAACCAAGGTCGGCTCCGACGGTTCCGGCCTCGTCAACCATTGCGGCTTCGGCAAGACGCTGTGCCAATTCTGCATCCTGCTTGGGCACCTCGATTGAAGCGTTACAGCCCGCAGGCGCCCTGGCGAGTTTCACCGGATCCTTCTTGGCAAAATCGAACGCGATGAAGAAGCTCGGGTCGTAGATGGCGAAATTGACACCTGCCGCTTCTGCCAACACGGGCTGTTGGAGCGGGGTTGTCATATGCAGCGAGAGTTGGCCGCCGGTATACTCCAGCCAGTAATCCTTGGGTGGCGCCAGCTTCAGTGGCTGCGAACCGATCTGAGGGAACGTGAAATAATCAAACTCCGTCAATCCATCGATGTTGACCTGGGCGAGTTCTGCCAATTCCTCGCGGTCGTAGTTGCCATCGTTATTGGTGTCGAGACCTTGGATCGCCATGGCGGCATACATCTCATCGAAGGTCCATTTGTGGGTGATCCCCGTCACCGTACCATTGGAATAATCAACGGTCGTTTCGACCGTCACCCAGACGTGAGGATGCGCGTTGGCGGGTTGCGCGCCAACCATTGATTCAGCTCCAGTCAGCGCGGCAGCACATAGGAAAGCAATGGTGTGTGCAACTGAGGGGCGATCGACGATCATTTTTTGTCGGCTCCTATGCGCGGCGTTGCGCCGGCAAAATCAACTTTGCCCATGAGGTCACTCAGGCGGGCAGGTGGCTTCGCAGCTGGCTTAAACGTCGGGACCGTTCATCTTTGATTGATGAGTGAACGATCTTCGGTTGTCACCGTCTTCAGCATGTCGATCATGCTGGGTTAACGGCAAGTCGCTGCATTTCAGACTGGCATGAATACATGTCAACTCACGTCTTATCCTAGCACGGCGTCAGCATGTTCCAAACCTCAGAGCGGAAGCTCGTGGCAGAATGTAGCGGGATTGCGGCAATCGCAGATCAACCGGCATTCGTGTGCCAAATTCGTATGCCAAATATGACCATATCTTCCCTCCAAATTATCGCCAATCTTGTTCAAGAAACTGCGGCGGCGGTATAGCGTCACTTTTTGCGCCATACGACCGTTTCCCATATACATGCCTGTATCCGTGACTTGAGCGGTTAGCTCAACCAATTGTAAGGACTGAATCATGACGCAACGTCGTAAGACGGCCAACCCCGCAATCCGATACATGGCACTTGCCGCGCTCGGCACGGGTCTACTTACTGGCATCGCAGCGGGCCTAGGTTCTTCGCCAGCGTCAGCCGAGAAACCACTCAACGTCGTAGTCACAATCAAGCCTGTGCATTCCCTGGTGTCCATGGTGATGGAAGGTATCGGCAAGCCGGCATTGCTGGTGGACGGGCAATCATCACCCCATTCCTATGCCCTCAAGCCGTCCGACGCCCGCGCTCTTGATGGCGCAGATGTCGTTGTCCGCATTGCGGACACCGTCGAACCGTTTACCCGGCGTATCGCCGAAACTTTGCCAAGCAAAACCACGATGGTGACGCTTGCCGATGTCAAAGGCATGGAACTGTTGGAGATTCGCAGAGATACCGCCTTTGAACCGCATGATCACGGTGACGAAGCTGGGCATGAAGCCGGGCACGATGCGCACCAGGGCGAAGACCACGCGCATGAGCAGCACGCCAAGTCTGACACACACGACCACGACGGCCATGCTGAACATAAAGCGGAACACAAAGAGGAACATGACGCCGCCCACAAACACGAAGCTGAACATGATCACAAACACGAAGACAAACACGCGCATGAAGATCATCACGATCATGAAGCCGGCGCTATCGACGGTCATGTCTGGCTGGATCCATCCAATGCCAAGACCATTGTCCGCGCTGTGGCAGACGTATTGGCAAAACAGCGTCCGGACCTCAAAGAGGCACTGGCTGCAAACGTCACGGCCGCTCTAGCGCGGATTGACGTTCTGGATGCCGAACTGAAAGAGCAGCTGACCTCGGTAAAGTCGAAGCCATTCATCGTGTTTCATGATGCATACCAGTACTTCGAGCGGCATTTTGGCTTGCAGGCCGCAGGCTCGATTACGCTTAGCCCCGAGGTGGC
>JBKEAX010000408.1:0-4322 GCA_047972825.1 Hyphomicrobiaceae bacterium
ATCGGGGGTGGCATCAATGGTTGCGGGATCGCTGCTGATGCCGCTGGTCGTGGGCTTAACGTCATCCTTATCGAGCAGGGGGATCTCGGCGGCGGAACGTCTTCGGCCAGCTCCAAACTGATCCATGGCGGACTGCGTTATTTGGAGCACTTCGAATTCCGGCTGGTGCGGGAGGCCTTGCAGGAACGCGAGATCCTGCATACCAATGCGCCGCATATTGTCAGGCCGCTACGGTTCGTTGTTCCACACGTGCCAGCGATGCGTTCGCGTCTTATGATCCGCGCGGGGCTTTTTCTCTACGATCATCTGGCCAGGCGAAGGCGCGTTCCAGGTTCAGCGCTGGTGGACCTGATGCAGGATCCCGCAGGGTTGCCGTTGGCTGCCGGGCAGCGGCGTGGGTTTTCATATTGGGATTGTTCAGTCGATGACGCACGCCTTGTCGTTGCGGTTGCCCGCCAGGCATTCGAACATGGTGCGCAAATCCTCACACGCACCGAGGTGACAGCGGCGGAGACGAAAGATGACCATTGGTGCTTGACGCTTGTGGGCCGCCAGGAGGCGCATGGCTCACGTGAGGTGCAAGCGCGTGCTCTCGTCAACGCGGCAGGACCATGGGCCGGGCTTGTCGGGCAAAGTGTTATCCGCCGTGGCAATGCAGCGGCATTGGTGCCAGTCCGGCTGGTCAAAGGAAGTCACATCGTTGTGCCAAGAATTGCTGGCGCGGATGGAGCCTATCTGTTGCAGGCCAGTGATGGGCGAGTTGTGTTCCTTTTGCCATTTGCGGAGCGCTTCACACTGATCGGCACGACCGATGTTCCTTTCAACGGCGACCCGGGCACTGTGGCCATTTCAGCCGATGAAGAGACCTATTTGTTGAACGTCGCCAATTCGTTTCTGGAAAGGCCGCTTTCGTCGCACGATGTTGTTTGGCGGTTTGCTGGTGTTCGACCATTGTTTGATGATCAAAGTGACAATCCCTCAGCGGTGTCGCGCGATTATAAGCTTGATCTGGATGCGCCGTCTGACGGGCCGGTGCTGCTGACCGTGGTTGGCGGCAAGGTGACGACCTACCGGCGTCTTGCCGAAGCGGCCATGCAACTGATTACACCATTTGTGAGCAAGCCATTTGGCGGGCCCTGGACCGCGCGTGCAGCCCTTCCGGGTGGTGCCATGCCAGATACTGATTTCAACGCTTATGCAAGTGCATTTCTTGCCTGTTATCCGCGTTTGCCTGAGCGGTTCGTGCTGACGTTGTTGCACCGGTATGGTTCAAACACTGCAGATATGCTGGGCGATGCGCAGACAGTTGGAGACCTGGGCGAGGACCTTGGCGGGGGACTGTCGCAGCGTGAGGTGTCCTACTTGCGCGATCATGAGTGGGCCCGCACGGCCGAAGATGTGCTGTGGCGGCGAACCAAGGCAGGGTTGGCCATCGCGCAGGAAAAGCGCGCCGAGGCTGAAGAGCGGATTGCCAGGTGCCTAGCTGGTGGAGGGTGATAGGAGCCTTACGGGGAAAGGGGAAAGCCCGTCTCCGCCTAGCAACGCGCGGTAAGTGTTCGCATGTCGCATTAGCGGTTTTGCTGTGTGATGAACCGCATGGCGCACGGTAAGCGCTCAGTCGTTTTATGTGCAACTCAATTGCCGGTTGCGATAAATCTGTGCCCACCCCCGAAGCTGTGTTGCAAATTGGCGCCGGTTTTAACGCTGGATTAACCAGACGTTGAGACGATGTGATAGGTTCTGGTTTTGCGTTCGCTTCGTCAATTTTTCCATATCTGCCGAGCAGGGTTGATAGTCGCCGTGCAAGCCGCGTTTTCCAGCAAGCTGAAACATGTGTCAGGATCGGTAGCCCGATTTTGCAGCCGCTTGGTTACGTGGGATATGCATGCTTTCGGCAGGAAACTTGCGCAGCTTGATCCCAGGGCGATAGAGCGCTCCACGATTGCTGGAATTTCCTTGTTTGCAGGTTGTTCGATCGCATTGCAGGGGTTCGTCGTTGCCAAAGACGGCTTTTCGGGAAGTTCGGCCGGGGTGGCTCAGGCGGCGATCGCGGGGCCCGGCAAAGCGCAAGTATTAAGACGTGAAAACGTTGCCGGGGCAGAGGAAATGCGCGGTGATCTCGACGTTGGCGCTCTCGTTCGTGCCCGTCGAGGTGATTTGCTGACAGGGCAGACCGAAGAGCTTGCTGCACTGGACGATAAAATTGCAGCACAGGCGCGACCGCGGCTTGCGGCGATTGTATCTGCCGACACTGTCGTTGCTAAAACCGTTTCAGCCGCTGCGCTTGGGTTCCGCCTAAGGACGCTTGCGCCTGAAACTGCGCGCGTCAACGGTCAACGCACCGTCATTGCGCTGGCTAGCCGCATGGCGAAGGATGACAGCGTTGGAGTGCCGCGTCCGGTGCGGGTGGCATATTCAGCTGCCGCGGTGGGAGATTTTGCCCGCCAGCTGAGTGAAGACCGTGGCAAGACATATGAAGTTGCGCGGTCAGCCCGACCGAAAGTGACCCAGTTCAGCAGCTCCGTTCCTAATTCCGTCGTTAAAAAAGTGCACTTCCAGGAGCACACGCCGGATCGCTGCCTGCCGAACAAGCTCATGTCCGTAATCTACGACGTTGCTGAAAAGTTTGGCGATGTGCAAATTCTGTCGACCTTCCGTGACCGGGAGCGAAATCGCCGCGTTGGTGGTGCGCCGCGGTCTTATCACTTGCGCTGCGAGGCGATAGACTTTCGCGTGAAGGGGTCCGCGCCGGGATTGCTGTCGTACCTTGAGCAGCGCGAAGAGGTTGGCGGCCTCAAACGTTATCCCCTCGGTTTCTTCCATATCGATACGGGCCCGCGCCGCACCTGGTGAGTTAGGGTCCGGATCCTAGAACGATAGCTGTTTCAGCGGCGCGTTGGTGGTGGTGGCCCATGTCTGGCAATGTCTAATGCCGCAGCCATGCGAGCGGAATTTTCTTGCCACCAGATAGGATCGAAACGAACTGCATTGCGCAGGTTTTCAGGTGCGGTCGATAAAAAGGGCTCAAGTTCCTGTCCGGTCACTGCGTGGCGCATACCGAGGGTGCCGGCAATTGCAGAACGTCTTGTGGGGCCGTATGGGATCTGGCGCGCCAATGCAGCAAGCTGTTGGGGGCGGGAAGCAAATGCCACGAACTGCTTGGCGCGATCTGGGTCGGATACATTTTTAGGGATCGCGTAAAAGGACAAGTGCAGAGATTGGCCTTGCCATATCAATCCAAGAGGTCCGCTGCGGGCCTGTTCGATGAAGGCGTGCCCGTTGGAAGTGAGCGCCATTGCGGCATCGCCTGAGCGTATCAGGCCGATTGCGTCCGGCAGGTTGTCATACCAGACAACATCCTTACCCAAGGCCTGAAGACGTTGGAGCGCACGCATCAATCCATCGCCGGTTTCCAAGGCCGGATAGACATTGGCGGGTTCAACGCCATCGGCAACCATGAGCGCTTCGAACAAACCGCGGCCGTTGGCCGGCAGTGCGCGTTTGCCAGGATAACGCCGGGTATTGAAAACGTCAGCAATCGTGCTTGGTGCACGCCTCTTGAATTGGGCCGGGTCGTAAACGAAAAGATTTGACCAGGACATTGCTGCTATTCCACACGGCTGCAAGGCTCCATCGAGAAAGCCTTCAGCCGCGCCGGGCATCGCTTCGTCTGGCTGAAGGTCTGCGATATCGAGCGAAGTCAGTTCCTTTTTACCGCAACGCTCGGCGAGTGCGGCAGCATCAAGCATGACGACGTCGTTGGAGAGATCCTGGTCTGAAGGGGCCGGATCAATTTCGATGCCGGTATCATTTGCAAACGGAGCGAGAACGACGCGCTGGTAGGCTTCGGCGAAAGCGCCAGACCCTGTTGCGACTGACAGTTTTTCTGGTGCTGCTGGTGTTGGTTCCGCGGTGTCTTGCGAGGCCGGTTCGGGTTCTGCATTTCCTGTAGATGCTGGTTCAGCTTCTGGCGCTGCTGGCGTGATGTCAGTGTTTTCTGTTGGCGGGGATGCATCTACGGGTTGCTCAGGCGCTGGTTGCTGTGGCGTTGCCGTAGTCGATTCACGGTCTGGTTCATTGCCAGCTTCTTTGTCTGTCGCTTGCCCTGCGCTGTCCTCAGTTGCTTCTGTATTTGGTTGCCCTGGTTGGGGTGGAGACGGCGCTGCGGCTTGTCCAGGGGCTTCATCACCAGCCGTTGCCGGGGTGTCGCTGCCGTTATCGGTGGCGGTGTCAGCCTGTTTTTCCTGTTCGCTTTTGTTGGTGTTGGCAAGACCAGATTCACCATCATCGGGTGCAGGTTGCGATAATGGTGCAGCGGTTTC
>JBKEAX010000458.1:0-4891 GCA_047972825.1 Hyphomicrobiaceae bacterium
AGGAGGCGCACCGAATTCGGAAAGCCGTTGGGCATGACTTCCTCATCGTCACGCCTGGCATCCGCCTGGAAGGCAGCGCCATGGACGACCAGGAGCGCGTGATGACACCGGAGCATGCGATCAGGGCTGGTGCCGACCACATCGTCGTTGGCCGCCCGATTACCGAAGCCGACGACCCGCGCGCTGCGGCGCTCGCTTTCTGCCAACACATTCGCGATGCACTGATGCTCAACTGAGTTCCGTGCTCTCATTGATCCAGCAACGACAAGAGAATTGAAATGCCCAAGGGATACGTTATCGCCCACGCCACCGTAACCGACGCCGACAAATGGGGGCAGTATGTCTCCAAGTCAAAAATCGCGCTCGACAAGTATGGCGGTATGCCGATTGTGCGCGGCGGCCAGTGCGAGGTCGTGGAAGGCAACGGTACCCAGCGCAACGTGGTGATTGAATTTGCCAGCTACGCCGATGCAATCGCCTACGCCAAGTCACCTGAATACGCTGAAGCGAAGGCGCTGCGCCAGGGAGCCGGCTCCATCGACATCACTGTTGTCGAAGGCGTGTGAAGATAAAGCGCTCATGAAGGCGCTTGCATGCGTGCCCTCAGATCATACCACGGCGACGCCCGGCAGGCTGAGCCTCGCTAACGAGATTGTGCCCAAGGACGCGGCATCGCCGAAATCCTTGGGACCTGCGGGCGTCACGCAGGAGCTTGGTGGACGTGGCTGAAGAAGTCAACGCCGCGTTGCGTGAGTGGGGAGGGGCTGACGCACGCAAAAGCGCGAAAGATGCGAGCAGCCACTTTAAAAGTTGATTTTGATGCCGCCGCGGGCTTCGGAGCGGGCAAAGCCGTCCTCGCCGAAATGCACTTCGCTGTCGAGATAGGCGGCGGCCCCGCGGCCCAGGCTGACCGTTGCCGTCACACCGGCAAAGCCCGTCACCTCGTTGTCATCGCCGCCTGGGCTGAACGAGATCGCCTCGCCGAGCAGCACCGCCGAGACGCGGTCGCTGTCGGACGTCCAAGCCTCGACACCGATGCGCGGCGCCAGCGTTGCGCCGTCGGCCACGACCGGGAACGCCAGTTGCAAGCGGCCGAGCCACAACGACACATCGCGATCGCCAACGGAGAAGGTGTCGGTTGCGCCGCGCTCGGTATAGCCATCGAGCGACAGATAGGCATAGCGGCCACGCGCGCTCGGCTCCACCGTGAAGCCAGCGATGTTGAACTGCGTGCCGACCGTCAGTTCCGGTGAGACGAACGTGCCGTCGTAGGAGGCCTTGGCGATCTCGATGCCGCCGGGCGCCAGATTGTTCGCCACACGGCGCCGGCTGTCGTAGTCGGACTGGCCCGCTGTCACCATCAGGCGGGCGAAGGCGTTGCCGCGCTGAAAGCTCAGGTAACCGCCGCCGAAGTAGCTGTCGGCGTCGAGCTTCTGGGAGTTGAAATCAACGTCAAGGTTGGCGTTCGAGGCGCCACCGAAGGCGCCTATAATGACGCCGGGGCGGATGCGGCCGTCAATGCCCGCAAAGCCGCCGTAATACTTGGTGTCGGAGCCGACGCTCGCGCGGTCAGCATCGTCGCTGCGCGAGCCGCCGAAGGCCTGCGCCCAAAGGCCGCCCCGGAGACTGTGAACCGTGTCACGCGGGGCAGACGGGCTGATGTCGGCGGAGCCCAGATTCATCATGTTGCTGCCGCCGAGCTGCATCATCGGCGCCATGCCCAGTTGCATGCCGCCACCAAAGCCATTGGCGGCCGGACCACCGGCGCCGCCAAGGCGGGCGTGAATGGAATTGAAAATGCCGCTCGTCAAATCCGCCAGCATCTCGTCGTGCTGGCCAAGCGCGGTGGCATCGACGACGACGACGCGGTTGCCCGATTGTACGTAGGGCGCGCCGAACGTGTTGACGACATCCGGCGGTGTGACGAATGTGAGATCAACACTGAGGCCGTTGCCGACATTGAGCGTGCGCGTTCCGGAACCATATGATTCAAGCCACCTTGGATCACGGAACCCGGCAGCAGCGTCAGGGTGGGATTGGCGCCACCAATAAAAATGCCATCACCAGAATTGCCCGACCCCACCGAACCGGAGTTGGTCACGCCGGAATCAGCACCAGCCGTACCAATATCGAAATTTATTGCCCCCCGATTGTCGATGGTCACGCCAGGAAGGGTGCTCTGGACATATGGAAGCGTCGTCCCCGACGGATTGACGCAGGCTTGCGTGTTGATGCCATTCTGACAAGCGACCTGCGCGGCGGCCGGTAAAGGCAGCGCCAGCAGCGATGCGGCAAGCACGAGCGAAAGACGAACCGAGCCTCCCCGTAAGAGCCTGGACATACGATTTCCCCCAACAGAGCAATATAACTTTGGCACTGCCTGCAACGGGCGGTTGTATAAAATAGAGTGGTTCGCGTTTAATTTTACGCTGATTGCAGTAACTCTTTTGATGAAAAAGCCATCATTCCACGCGCACTTGGAATGATGTTGCAGATCGGCAGCAGTTGGACCCCGGTCACCGGGCCCCCTGGGGCGGTTCGGGCCTTAGGTTTTGGCCTGCCTGGCCTTTGCAACGAGAAAGTCACGCAGAACCTGGACCTTCTTTGAGGTCCTCAGCTCTTCGGGGTAGACGAACAAAATGGGTACCGTAGGTGGATCAATCTCTTTCAGCACGGTGACAAGGTCGGTCTCCTCCTCCACCATGTAATCGGGGATCATGCCAATGCCGATGCCTGAGCGGACTGCATATTTGAGCGCAACGACAGAGTTGGCGCGGAAAACGGGAACGCGCGATTCCTTTCCTTCCCGACCCACAGTTTCGATCCAGGTAATTGCCGCCAGATGTTGCAGCGGGACACCCGAATAAGAAACGATGCGATGCTTATCAAGCCCTTGCAGGCTGGTTGGGGCACCAAAACGGCGAATGTACTGAGTGGAGGCGTACGCGCGCACCTTCATTGAAAACAACGGCCGGCGGATGAGTTCAGCCTGATCGGGCTCACGCGTCCAAATCGCTACATCTGCCGCACGCTTGGAAAGATCAAGCTGTTCGTCGCTCAGGTTCAGTTCAACCCGGACGTCGGGATAAAGATCGAGAAACTCGCGCAACCTCTGCGTCACCCAAACAGTGCCTAGTCCGATTGCGGCGGTTATCTTCAGTTCGCCCGATGGCCTTGTGGTCGTGTCGGACAGCAGTGTTTGCGCCGTTTGAAGTTTTGCCATCACTTCCGCCACTGTGTGAAACAGCATCTCGCCCTGCTCGGTCAGGACAAGACCGCGCGCGTGACGGTGGAAGAGCGAAATCTTCAGATCTTTTTCAAGGGAGGACACCTGACGGCTCACGGCCGACTGGCTCATGTGCAAAGTATCACCGGCATGCGTGAAGCTTCCCGCTTCCGCTGCGGCGTGAAAAATCTTGAGCTTGTCCCAATCCATTGGCAGAGGCCCTCGAAAAAGATACTGCGGTGAGATCATGTGGCGTTTGCCACTTCATCTGAGGTCGCAAGCCCTCAGCAAGAAACAACAGCACTTCATGCTGCGGCGCAGCAATATACCTACGCTATGCGGAATCTGCAAAGCTAAGATCGTGTCTGTGGAGAATTTCGCTGTGGTGAGCAGTTCTGCAAGCCCTGATCAGCGCTTTTTGGCTGGTGAGTTGGCCAGCAGATCTGGCCGACGCGCCTGGGTAATTGCCTGGGATTGCTGCCTTTGCCAGTCCGCAATGCGCTGGTGGTCACCTGACAAGAGCACCTGGGGAATTGTTCGCCCCTCCCACTCGCGCGGCCGGGTGTAGAGCGGATATTCAAGAAGTCCGGTTTCAAAGCTCTCGTGCGCCAAGCTTTCGGCTGACCCGACGACGCCCGGCAGTAACCGCACGCACGCATCCAGAAGGACCATTGCAGCGAGTTCACCGCCTGACAGGATATAGTCGCCAATTGACACTTCGCGCATGCTACGGCCTTCAATAACGCGCTGATCGACGCCTTCGAACCGGCCGGCCAGCAACATGACGCCGGGCCCATCGGCCAGTTCATGTGCCATTCTCTGGGTCAAGGGTTCGCCGCGTGGCGAAAAATATATGAGAGGCAAGTCCTCGCCACCCGCCGCGCTTGTTGCACGAGCTGCATCCACGGCAGATGCGATCACATCCGCCCGCATGACCATGCCTGCGCCACCGCCCGCCGGGGTATCGTCCACCGCGCGATGCCGCCCGATACCGTGATCGCGAATTTGGTGGGTATCGAGTGCCCACAAACCGGCATCGAGTGCTTGACCTGCGAGAGACAGGCCAAGCGGGCCGGGAAACATCTCGGGAAACAAGGTCAACACGGATACTCGCCAAGGCGGGCGCCTATCATCGTGGGTTGGCCGGTGCGACATGTCTCTATCTCTTCAAGATTTCGCGCAAGAAACGATCAGGTACGCGCCAATGCCGCAATATTGTTCTACGACGGATAGCCCTGCGGGCAGACGGCGTGCGACCCTATCCGCAGTTGCCGCAAAGTGCCAGGGTGATGGAATGCGCGTGAGCGACAATCAATCGGCAATGCCACAACGTGACGTACAGCCGCCTGCCAATTCCGGCACCACTGGTCTGGTGCTCCCAGGTGGTGGCGCACGTGGCGCTTATCAGGCTGGAACCCTTAAGGCGTTGATGGAGATCGCATCAGCCGGGCCTAATCCGTTCCAGGTCATCATGGGCGCTTCTGTGGGCGCCATAAACGCTGTGACCCTGGCAGCACGCGCAGACGACATCAGACACGGTGCCGACCAACTCGTCGCCTTCTGGTCTGCGATCAAGCCTGAACAGATTTTCCGCACCGACCTTGCGAGCGTTCTAGCGACGGGTGCCAAGTGGCTTGCGGCAATGACGCCTTTTGGAAGTCTCGG
>JBKEAX010000481.1:0-5480 GCA_047972825.1 Hyphomicrobiaceae bacterium
GTCATCCTGGTGGGAAACCTCGGGCGTGACCCGGAAATCCGCCACACCCAGGACGGGCGCAAGATCGCCAATCTACGGGTCGCGACGTCTGAGAGTTGGCGCGACAAAAACTCAGGTGAACGTCGCGAGAAGACCGAATGGCACTCTGTCGTCATCTTCAGCGATGGACTGTGTAACGTTGCTGAACGCTACTTGCGCAAGGGCTCCAAGGTCTACATTGAGGGCCAGCTCCAGACCCGCAAGTGGCAGGACCAGACCGGTAACGACCGGTATTCAACCGAGGTTGTTTTGCAGGGCTTTGGCGGCACCTTGACCATGCTCGATGGAGCTTCTGGCGGCGGTGGTGGTGGCCGCGCTGCTGGCGCGTCGATGCAGGATAGTGGCCAATCCGGTTACGAGGCTGATAGCGGTTTTGGTGGCGGTTATGATTCCGGCTACAGCGGCGGCGGTGGTGGTTCTGGCAATGGCCGCAATGGTGGTTCGTCCGGCGGCGGCAAAGGCGGCGGCTTCGACAAGAGCCTCGATGACGAGATCCCATTTTAAGGTCGAGCGCCTGGGTCCGGAGCCCTTGAGCATGTTCAGCCGAAGTGTGGTGCGGTTCGGCGTGAATAACACAGCGAGAAATAATAAGCTCGAACGCGGGCATGATTCCATGAAAAGTGAACGCATATCTAATGCATGTTGCGCAAAAGCGTGTAGCGGTTTCGCGATAACGACATGCATGAAATCAAAGACTTAAAGCGTGAAGAGCGAATTTCATATTTCGCGACACGCTTTAAGAGTACTGGCGCAACAACAATGAGTCAGCGTGGGCGCCGACGGTTCTTTTTGGCTTTGCGTTTTTTGCCTTTGGTCTGCTGCGGAACGGCTGGCGCAGAGCGGGATTGTTCGTTGAGCACCGCCGCAGATGTCGCCCGAGTTGCTGCGTTTGCAGCTATCCCAACGCTGGATGATACAGCCGCATCGGCATTGTCTCTGACTTCCATGGCACCCCCCATTGCAACACCCATAGCACCACCGCCTGAATCGCGGTTTATACCCAGTGCAGAAGGGTCGATGGGATGGCTCGCGGCCTCCCGTTCCAGCGCATCGTGATGCGCCTTGACGCTTTGCGCTTCCAAAAACAACCGACGCACAAATGGATACCGTTCTTGGATCACGCGTTCGAGTCTGGCGGTCGTGGCTTCTACCGTTTGTGAAGCGAGCCCGTCATGAAAGTCGACGCTTGCAGCAAGCAGCACGTCATTGGGTCCAAGGTGCATGGTGCGGATCTCGTTGATTGCACGGATCGGTTTGTCTTCTCCTGCCTCCTCATCAATGATTTGTCTGAGCCCCAACTGGACGTCGCGCGATACGGCCTCGCCGATGATGAGGGAGCGGATCTCAATGGACATGAAGACGGCAACCATGGCCAACAACAGTCCGATCGCAATCGAGGCAAGACCGTCAGCCCAGTGCCAGCCCAGTTGGTGCGCAGCCAATACGCCCAACAGCGCAAATGTAAGACCAAACATCGCGGCAATGTCTTCCAGCACCACCGTGAACAATGCGACATCCTTGGATTGCCGCACGGCTTGCACCAGCCCTTCGCCCTTATGCCTGTCGTTGAATTCACGTACGGCGCGATAGGTCGAGTAGCCCTCCAGGGACATCGCTATGGCAAGGACGATATAATTGACAAATGGATCTGTGATCGGTGTGGGCGCCGTCAGCTTGTGTGCGCCTTCGTAGATGGAAACGCCCGCCCCCATCGAGAACAAAAGCACGGCAACCACGAAGCCCCAGAAATAGAGTTCTTTTGAATAGCCGAAGGGATGGGCTGCGTCGGCTGCGCGGCGGGAGCGCTTGATGCCGATATAGAGAAGCCCCTGGTTGAATGTGTCGATAAGCGAATGGATGGCTTCTGAAAGCATTGCGGAGGAATTGGTCCAGGCCGCAGCTGCAAATTTGGCGACCGCAATTGCCAGATTGGCCCCAAGCGCAATCAAAACGAAAGTGGTGGAATCCGATTTGGCCAAGAATCGCCCTTCCGCAGAGTTGGTTGAGAGTGTCGGGCAGTGCTTTTGCCAGGAAACATGAACACGAACAGGGTCCGGACCCTAAAGGATATGTGTTTTCACGCGCACTGCAATCATTCCTATAAAACAAAGGCCCCGCCGTTGGGGCGGGGCCTTTTTCCGTAAATGCCATGCGTAAGGCAACAATTTGCCCTACGCGATTACTGCTGTTGCGGCTGTGCCTGCGGCCCTTCGGGCTGTGCGGCTTCCTTGGCCTTATCGGTCGCGTCCTTCACGGCTTCCTTGCTGGCCTCATAGGCTTCCTTAGCTTTTTCCTTGGTCGCGTCGTAGGCTCCCTTGGCCTTTTCCTTGGCAGCCTCATAGGCCGGTCCGGCCTTTTCCTTGGCTGACTGGTAGGCGTCCTTGGTGCTTTCCTTGGTCTTGTCGGTCAGCTCCTTCGCCTTTTCCATCGCCCGGCTAAGCAGCGACTGCTTCGGCTTGGCGCGTTGGAATGCTTCCGCGGCCTTCAGCTTGTCTGCGGTCATGCCGGGAATCGTCACCACGGTCTTGCCGTCCTTTTCGACAAACTCGATGGCAGAAAGCTTCACACCGACCTTTTTCTCGGCAATGCCAAGAAAGCCGCCAGTCCCCATAACAACGCCTTCCACGCGGTTCCAATCATTCAAGACCAGATCCTCAATGTCACCGATGATCTTGCCGTCTGCGTCCTGAACCTTGGCGCCGATCAGCAGATCTTTTGCAAGATACTCGTTTTCGCTCTGTGTGGTGATCAGGACATCGTCTTCAGCAAAGGCGGGGTTTGGCGCAAGTGCTGGTGCAGCAATCACCAAACCGAGAGCCAGTATTGATGCGAGTGCGGTCTTCATGGGCGATTTCCTTGTGCTTCAGTCGGCGCATTTTGCGCCGTTGTGAGACGACCGGGGTCGGCAAAAGTCACCTGGGCCAGATAATTCGTCTCTGTGACGAGAACAAGTCAGTTGGCTTGCGGCAATTTGCTCGTAGGAGATAGATAATCATGTGCGAAAAACAATGTATTTATGAGGAAAACAGACTTTCCGGAGTAGCTTGATACGGGGGGTTGATTGCACCCCAGCCCCTGCTTTTGGTAAACTGCGGGGGAGACAAATCAGAGCCTGGGCGCGTGTAGGATCGTGCGCCTATATTTGCCGTTAGGCCATCCACCCTTTGTTAACACTGCAAGAGGGTAAATCGGGTCCATACGGTCTAGAATTTCAAGGGGCATTACGTGGCCGACAATAACAACGACAACAATGACAGGCCCGGCGCTGACGAGCCGAGCGATATCCGTCCGGTTTCCATTACTGACGAGATGAAACGTTCATATCTTGAATACGCAATGAGCGTGATCGTTTCACGTGCATTGCCCGATATTCGAGATGGCCTCAAGCCTGTTCATCGCCGCATCCTCTACACCATGGGCGAGATGGGGCTGAACTGGAACAAGTCCTACAAGAAATCTGCGCGCGTCGTCGGTGACGTCATGGGTAAGCTGCACCCACACGGTGACAGCGCCATCTATGAAGCTCTCGTTCGCCTGGCGCAGGACTTCTCCATGAGCCTGCCGCTCATCGATGGGCAGGGTAATTTTGGGTCCGTCGATGGTGATCCCCCCGCGGCTATGCGTTACACCGAATGCCGTTTGGAGAAGGTCTCCGAATCGCTGCTCGACGATCTCGACAAGAACACCGTCGATTTCCAGGAAAACTACGACGGCAGCGAAACAGAACCCACTGCACTGCCGGCAAAGTTTCCCAATCTGCTCGTCAATGGTGCCGGTGGTATCGCCGTTGGCATGGCAACCAACATTCCGCCGCACAATCTCGGCGAAGTGATCGATGCCTGTCTGGCACAGCTCGATAATCCCGAAGTCACAATCGACGAACTCAATCAGATCGTCCCCGGTCCGGATTTTCCAACCGGAGGTTTGATCCTCGGTCGCGCGGGTATCCACGCTGCCTACCACAAGGGCCGCGGTTCGATCCTGATGCGCGCGCGTGTCGAGATCGAGGAAGTTCGCAAGGATCGCAACGCGCTCATCGTCACCGCCATCCCGTATCAGGTCAACAAGCGCACCTTGATCGAGAAGATCGCAGATCTTGTGCGGGACAAGCGTGTCGAGGGCATCTCCGACATTCGCGACGAGTCAAACCGCGAAGGCATGCGCGTCGTCATCGAGTTGAAGCGCGATGCCGTTCCCGAAGTGGTGTTGAACAACCTGTGGCGCTACTCCGATTTGCAGACGTCGTTTGGCGCCAACATGCTAGCGATCAATGGCGGGCGGCCTGAGCAACTCAATCTCAAGGACATGATCGAGGCGTTCACCGCATTCCGACAGGATGTCGTGGGGCGCCGTACCAAGTTCCTGCTCAACAAGGCACGGGACCGGGCGCATGTTCTTGTTGGACTGGCCATTGCCGTTGCCAATATTGACGAGGTGATCCGCCTCATAAGAACGTCGCAGACACCAGCCGAGGCACGCGAAGCCCTGATGGGGAGGGATTGGCCGGCCAAGGACATGGTGCCACTGATCGCGCTCATCGCTGACCCGCGCCACTCCGTTTCTCCTGAAGGCACATGCCGTCTTTCGGAAGAACAGGCGAGGGCAATTCTCGATCTTCGTCTGCAACGGCTCACCGCACTTGGCCGTGACGAGATCGGCGATGAACTGAAAAAGATCGGAGAGGAAATCCGCGACTATCTGGAAATCCTCTCTTCGCGCGCTCGGATTGTCGACATCGTTAAATCAGAACTCACCGGCATCAAGGATGAATTCGCTGTTCCGCGTCGTACCGAAATTATCGACATTGAAGGCGAGGTCGAAGATGAAGACCTGATCCAGCGTGAGGACATGGTCGTTACGGTCACGCACAAGGGCTATATCAAGCGTGTGCCGCTCTCCACGTATCGCGCCCAGCGTCGCGGCGGAAAGGGTCGTTCGGGTGCCTCAACGCGAGAAGAAGATTTCGTCACGCAGATGTTCGTGACATCGACCCATTCACCAGTCTTGTTCTTTTCCTCGCGCGGCATGGTCTATCGCATGAAAGTGTGGCGCCTGCCGGCAGCGACACCACAGTCGGTCGGCAAAGCGCTTATCAATCTTTTGCCGCTGGAGCAGGGCGAGTGGATTACGTCAATCCTGCCGCTGCCGGAAGATGCTGAGACCTGGAGCAATCTGGAGCTGATGTTCGCCACGCAGTCCGGCAATGTGCGTCGCAACTCGTTGTCGGACTTCGAGAACATCAATCGCAACGGCAAGATTGCGATGAAACTCGATGAGGGCGACCGCATCGTCAAGGTGGCGATCTGTTCGGGCGACGATAACGTATTGCTGACGACGGCAACGGGCCAGTGCATCCGTTTCCAGGTCGGTGACGTGCGGGTGTTCAAGGGGCGTGACTCCACCGGCGTGCGCGGCATAAGGCTTGATGGCGGCAATCATGT
>JBKEAX010000512.1:0-7149 GCA_047972825.1 Hyphomicrobiaceae bacterium
CAAACGGTGGTCGCATCGAGCTACCTCCCGATGGAGCTGCAATGGCCCTGTATGACATGGAGGCGGGCGGCAGGCTGTCAAAGTTGCTATCCGGACCGCCGTCGATCATTGACGCGCGCGCAAGCGGCAGGATTGCTGTCAGGCCCGCCCCTGCTGGCAACGCCAGAACACCAAACACAGTTGCCGACGCTGGTGCCGCGAGAAACGGCATGGGCCAAAGGGAGCGCCCATAATGCGTAGCGTGCGCCACTCGGGCGGACAAATCATCGGTCTGTTGGACGTCGGAACGTCCAAGGTCGCGTGCCTGATCGTCGCTCTGGAGCCGCGCGGGCCCTCGATCCTTGCCGGCATGGACACGGCCTTCCGGGTGCTGGGATTCGGCCACCAGCGGTCGCGCGGGCTGAAGGCCGGCGTCATCACCGACCTGGCCGAAGCGGAAGTCGCAGTGAAAGCCACAGTCGATCAAGCCGAACGCATGGCTGGCATGACGCTTGACGACGTTTACGTTTCGGTAGCCTGCGGGCGTCTCAAGTCTGATGTGTTTGCGGCCAACGCAGATGTTGACGGTGGTGTGGTGGCGCGCCGCCACCTGCATCGCGTGCTTGATGGGGCGCGGGCCTATGCGGAGCGGGACGGGCGTATGCTCGTTCACTTGAACCGCGTCGGATATCGCCTCGATGGTGCTCCAGGCGGCGGGGATCCACGCGGTCTGGCCGCCGACAAGCTGACTGCGGACTTTCACGCGGTAACGGCGGACGAGGCGCCGGTGCGCAATCTCATGACGCTGGTAGAGCGTTGTTATCTTGGCGTTGCCGGTCTGGTGGTCGCTCCCTATGCGAGCGCGCTTGCTGCGACGAGCACGGAAGAACGACGTCTGGGCGTGACGGTAATTGATATCGGCGGAGGGGTTACTTCGCTGGCACTATTTGCCGACGGAAAATTTGTTCACGCTGACACGATACCGGTCGGTGGGCACCACATGACCTTCGATATTGCCCGTGGTTTGCAGACACCTCTTGCTCATGCAGAGCGAATCAAAGCCCTATATGGAACACTTAGCAGTGCGCCTTCTGACGGGCGCGAAGCATTTTCTTTCCCGCTTGCGGGAGACGATGAGGCGGGGGTGGTGTCGAAAACGACCAAAGCCGATCTCAGCGAGATTTTGCGACCGCGTCTGGCCAGCATTGTGGGCCTCGTCGACGAGCGGTTGGAGCAGTGTGGCCTGCGCGCATGGGCCGGCGAAAGGGTCGTGTTGACCGGTGGCGCTTCGCAACTCGTCGGTTGCGGCGCATTCGTAGCCAATCTGCTCGGTGCGCCGGTACGTGTTTCTGCACCTGATGCCGCAGCGGCCCTGCCGACGGCCGTATCCATGCCGCCGTTCTCAACGGTGGCTGGGCTGGTTGCGGCAGCAACTTCTGGTGAGGGTATTGTTGCTATCGGCCAGGAGCGTGACACGCTCGGACAAGGCTATCTGGGTCGCGTCGGGTCGTGGTTGAGGGAAGGCTTTTGATCCCGTCGGCTTTAGCTATCGCAAGGGCTAAAGGGATGAGGATTGGTTGAGAGGCCGGTGAGAATTTGAATAGCGCCTCGATTGGCGCGCTGGGGCGAGCGGGGGAACCTGATGAGCATTACGCTGCAATTGCCGAAGTTGACTGATCTCAGGCCGCGTTTGACGGTGGCCGGCGTCGGTGGTGCGGGCTGTAACGCGGTCAACAACATGATCGCTGCCGGCCTGACCGGGGTCGAGTTCATTGTCGCCAACACAGACGCCCAGGCGCTGTTGGCCTCAAGTGCCGAGCACCGTCTTCAGCTCGGCGTGAACCTTACCGAAGGTTTGGGGGCGGGTTCGAAGCCGGAGATCGGCGAAGCCGCAGCAGAAGAGGCGGTTGATGAAATTCGCGCCCAGATCTCCGGGTCGCATATGCTGTTCATCGCAGCAGGGATGGGCGGTGGCACCGGCACAGGAGCATGCTCTGTGATCGCGCGTGTTGCCCGTGATCTGGGGATATTGACGGTTGGCGTTGTCACCAAGCCATTCATGTTTGAGGGAACACGGCGTCAGCGAACGGCGGAAGCCGGAATTGCCGAGCTTCGCAAGCACGTAGACACCCTGATTGTCATTCCCAACCAGAATTTGTTCCGAATCGCCAACGCCAAGACAACCTTTGCCGAAGCCTTTGTGCTGGCTGACCAGGTGCTCTATTCGGGAATTGCCTGCATCGTCGATCTCATCATGAAGGATGGTTTGATCAATCTCGATTTCGCCGACGTACGCACCGTTCTCAAGGACATGGGTGCGGCGATGATGGGCACTGGCGAGGCTGTCGGCGAAGATCGCGCGAAACTGGCTGCCGAAGAGGCTATCGCCAACCCGTTGCTTGACGACGTGACGTTGAAAGGCGCGCGTGGGTTGTTGCTGTCCATAACCGGCAGCCACGACATGACACTTTACGAGGTGGACGAAGCCGCAAGCCGTGTTCGCCAGGAAATAGATGGCGACGCAAATATCATCGTTGGCGCAACCTTCGATGATGCGCTTGGTGATGCTATTCGGGTGTCGATCGTGGCATCAGGAATGGAGCGCGCCGACGCTGCTGACAAGGCGCCGCCGCCGGCTCCTGGAGCATGGCCCAACAACCGGCTCGTGCCGCCGCCTCCCCCGCCGCAATCGACCGCGACAAATTCACAGTCTCCGCAAAACTTTGAAGACCGGCTGACAGAGGTTATGGCCTCGACTCGGTCCAAAGACGGCGCTGCATCAACTGCACATGCTGAAAAAGCCGCGCCGGTACAGAACCCACAACCAGCTGCCGCCAGCTATTCCGATCAGCAGGCCGCACAACGAACCGCGCCGCCCCCCGCACCTGGGCGAGAGACTTGGCAGGCTCCCGGCAATGTCATGATCGAACGTGGCTACCAGCCGCCGCAGTCTGGAACACTGGCGTCACCACCCAGAGCACCGCAGCCCGTGGAAGCGGCGACGTTCCATCCACAGCCACCGCAAGATGTGCGCCGTCCACCTGCACGCCGTATGCCAGAAGTGGATGAGTTCCCGATCGTTGGGCAGCGGGCTTACCATGCTGGCAGTGGAGCTCCCGCCGCAGCTGCTGGTGATGGAAGAATGCAACAGCCATTCGGGGCAGAAGCTCGCAAACCAGGGCTTTTGGCACGAATCACTGGGCGCCATCGGAAGCCGTCTGATTCGTACAATGAGGTGTCCCAGCAAGGCGAACGAGATATGCCACGAAAAAGCACAACAAGTTCTCAGCAGTCAGCTAAAATGACGCATGCGGACGTCCGCGCAACATCTGACAGCAATGGGAAGGTTGGGGAAGACATTGATTTGCCTATGGTTTACGGAAGTACGCGTCGCTGAGTTCATGTCTGACACGACGAAAGTTGCCGTTTCATCTCTAGCCCAAGTTGCAGCGTAACACTGTGTAAAGAAGCGTGATTTGTGTCGTCATGGGGGCACGGTTATCGTTAAATTGTTAACGACGAAAGTTAAGCATTCCAATCAGTTGAGTGTCCATGAGGGCACAGGGGTGACCGATAAGATACACCATCTGGTGTGTATCAAAGGACGGTCTGGGGCGCTTAATGTCGTCGGGGGTGGAACTGTCGCGTGGGGACATTTTTCGCGACAGCGCCAGGGCAAATCGAGGGACGGCCAATATGTCGAATCGCTTCGTCGGCGCGCGACAAACAACTATTGCTCGCGAAATTGAACTAGTTGGCACGGGGGTGCACAGTGGAGCTCCGGTATCGGTAATTCTGCATCCGGCTGAGGCCGATGCCGGGCTCCGTTTCATCGTTACCGACAACACGAGGCTGGTGACAGAGATTGCGGCTGATGTCCGCAACGTCAAAAACCTGACCCTGTGTACCGTTATCGGCGATGACAACGGAGTTACCATATCAACGGTTGAGCACCTTTTGGCGGCGCTTCGCGGTCTCGGTGTCGATAACTGCTTTATCGAGATCGATAGCAAAGAGGTGCCGATTATGGACGGCAGCGCGGCGCCGTTCGTTGAAGCCATTGAAGAGGTGGGGCTCCGTGAGCTCGCAACGCCGCGAAAATATATCAAGGTTTTAAAGCCGATCCGTGTTGAGGAAGGCGATTGCTGGGGCGAGTTGACCCCGCACAATGGTTTCCATCTCGATGTCGAGATTGAGTTCGATACCCCGGTGATTGGCCGCCAAAGGCTGGCCTTTGAAATGTCACCAAGTATCTTCCGGAATGAATTGTCCCGCGCACGCACTTTCGGCTTCATGTCCGACGTTGAGCGCCTCTGGAAGAATGGCCTGGCACTTGGTGCCAATCTCAACAACACGGTAGCTATCGGCGAAGGGCGCATTCTTAACCGCGATGGCCTGCGTTGCCCGCAGGAGTTTGTGCGCCACAAGATGCTCGATGCCGTGGGCGATCTATGCCTTGCAGGCTACCCGCTGCTTGGCGCTTATCGTTCTGTGCGCGGCGGCCATCGTCTCAATTCCCATGCCTTGATGGCACTGTTCGCGGATGATGATGCCTGGACACTGGTGCAGGCCCCGCGGGTCCACGATCGTCCGATCATCGAAGCAGGCGCAGGTTTTGGGCTGACGTCGGAAGCGATGGCGTTCGCCAAGTAGAAGGCATGGCAAAGGTTTGCCCGTCTGCAACCGGGGGGTAGACGACGGGCTTGCGGTTGGCGAGGTTGAAACGCCTTCGCCACCGCACCGTTTCGCGGGGTTGTGAAGCGGAGTACAGCGGCGATGAGCCTTTGGAGCAAGCGCGCTCGCGGTTCCGTGAAAAGTGAACGCGATCTAGGGCCATCAATAGTGTGTACTAGAAGAGGTTTACATGGGGCGGGGCTGTCACTGCGACGAAGCTCCGCCTTTTGTTTTCTGCAGTTTGTCTTCCGCAGAGTGCAACGCCCGTCCACAATGGTATCCAATCCATGTGGTACATTCGAGAATGGCGTGACGCGCTCTGAAGACGGGAGAAACCGCTGGCGAAAGGGACATGAGGCCGACTCGTGTGCTATTGCAACTTCGGGGTTCAGCGTCCCGTATTATGGCGAAGCCGTCACTAGGCCCCACAGGGGCTGCGCCTGTGGCATTGCATGGCCGAGCGGCCGTGAATTCGCCGTGAAATAACGGGATTGAAGGTTGTGCGACTGTTTGAGGCCGGACAACCCAAACGGGGACAAAAGCGATGAGCGCGATGCGAGACATGGGACGAGGCTTCAATCTGCTCGTCGGCGCGATTCTAGCTGGTGCACTTCTGACGCTGCAGGGCTGCGCGTCGTCGAATGACCTGCAAAAGGCGCTAAACCCGGATCCGCCCGGTGTCATGTATGCCGCTGCGGATAGCCTCATGACAAAAGGCAAGTACGAAGCCGCTGCACAGAAATTCGAGGATCTCGATCGCGACCACCCGTATGCACCAGAAGCCCGGCGCGCCATCGTTATGGCGGCCTACGCATACTACAAGGCTGGCAAGCTGCCCGAGGCGATTGCATCAGCCCAGCGGTATACGACGATGCACCCTGGAACCAAGGAAGCAGCGTTCGCGCATCACATTATCGCGTCGTCCTATTTCGATGAAATGAAGACGCCCAATCGGGATCAGTCCTCCACCAGGAAGGCGCTCACAGAACTCAAGAAACTGAAAGCACTTTATCCCGACAGTAAATACGCACAGGAAGCCGATAACCGCATCCGCTTGGCTGAAGACACGTTGGCTGCATCGGAAATGCAGGTAGGCCGGTATTACCTGGAGCGCTCCAACTATGTGGCGGCTATCAATCGCTTCAAGACGGTATCTTCCGAATACCAGACCACGGCGCACGTCGAAGAGGCGTTGATGCGTTTGGTAGAGTGCTACATGGCTTTGGGCATCAAGCAGGAAGCGCAAACGGCTGCGGCGGTCCTTGGGCACAACTTCCCCAACTCGCGTTGGTATAAGGACGCTTATGCGCTACTGGAGTCGGATGGTCTTGCGCCTCGTGAAGATGGCGATTCCTGGATATCGAAAGCGTGGAAAAACTTCCCGAAGTTTTCGCTCGGTGGACCATAGGCGCCCTGCATGTCCTGCGCTCTGGCCACTTGCCTCGTTTATCTCGGCTGGCAGTCTTGGCCACTCATAGTTATTGAGTCCGGATCCTGAGCTAGAGCATGTTCAGCCGAAGTGTACGCGGTTCGGAGTGAAGAACATGCTAAAAATAAAAGAAAATAGAGCGCGTGCCCGATTCCGTGAAACGTGAACGTGATCTAATGGAAGAATCCGAACCCCGCCTCGTTCAGCGGCTTTTCGCCAGCTTCGAAAGACGGCACTCCACATTGACAAACCGGCTCATGCAGTTCATTGCGCAGCCGATCCTGCTCTGGTCTGGTTTTGCGCTGGCCAAGTCATTGCCCGAACCATCAACACTTGCTGCCATCCCAGGTGTCGACTGGGCGGTGGTCGCCGCGTTGGTCATCAGCGCCACTTACGCTATTTTGTCGGTGCGAATTGGGCTTGCTATGGCCATGGTTTCGCTTGGCATGATCGTCATCGCCGCCTTCTATCAGGGCGATGCGGCGCTGCCCTTGTGGCAACCCGCAATCGTTTTTCTAGGCTTTGGCATCGTTCTGTGGCTGATTGGCCGGAGGATCGAGGGTCGCCCCCGCGTGTTGAGTGAAATGCTGCTCGATCTGCTGATTGCGCCAGCCTGGGTCCTGTCGCGCGTTCTTGAATTGCTTCGCATCGGGTATTAGCACTGGAGCGGCTCGATTGAGCCGTGATTGCTGTTACGGAGCAAAGCCTCGCATGGCAAAAAGTGTACTATCAAAGTCTGCGGAGCGTGGCGGTGAGGCGGTTGCCGTTGTCGATCTCACAGTGGAACAGGCAGCTGCGGAACTTGAGCGGCTGGCGGGTGAGATCGCCCATCACGACGCACTCTACTACCAAAACGACGAGCCAGAGATAACGGACGCCGACTACGATGCATTACGCATTCGCAACGGTGAAATCGAGGCGCGTTTTCCCGAACTCATTCGTGTCGACAGTCCGTCTGCCAAAGTTGGTGCGGCACCATCGGAGGGCTTTTCCAAGGTACGCCACCGGGTGCCAATGCTGTCACTTGGTAATGCTTTCGCGGATGGCGACGTCACTGAGTTCATCGA
>JBKEAX010000566.1:0-5810 GCA_047972825.1 Hyphomicrobiaceae bacterium
GGAACTGCTGCGCAGATTTTGCCTTGGGATTCATTTCCTCGATCATCTGACCGTTGTTGGCGGCCTGGCCAAAGCTCTCGCTGTCAAATTCTATGACGGCAGTCGCTTCAATGCCGAGCGCCTGCTCGAACTCGCGGACCGATATCTCCGGACGTTTTGGCGTTCCGAATGTGTTGATGACCAAATGAGGAGGTGAATCGTTCTTGCGCGATCCCTTGAGAAGATCGATGACGTTCTTTGCGTTGCGCAAGTTTGCCAGGTCTGGTGCCGCGGTGATGAGAACCTCATCCGACTGCATCAGGACGCGCTTGGACCACGATGTCCAAACATGCGGCACATCTGCAATCACATACGGAACGTTCTGGCGGGCAACGTCGAGAACCATGTCGCAAGCATCTGCCGATAGATCGTAATCACGATCGAGAACCACGGGAGCTGCAAAGATCGACAGGTGCTCTGAACATTTCGTCAACAGGCGGTCGAGCAGAACTTCATCAAGGCGCTCGGGACTGGACAGTGCTTCGGCGATGCCTTGCACTGGATCCTGGTTGAAATCGAGACCTGTCGTGCCAAAGGCCAGGTCCAGGTCTGCAACAATGACGTTTGAAGTAAGCGCCTCAGACAGGGTCCACGCGACGTTATGGCAAATCGTCGACGAGCCAACGCCGCCTTTCGCACCAACAAAACTCAAAATGTGTCCTACAGGATCGGCATCGGGATCGTTGTAGAGATTGGAGACCGCTTCCATCACGGCCAGAGGCGATGTCGGTGTGATGAGGTATTCGCTGACGCCGCGCTTGAGAAGCTCGCGGTAGAGGATCACGTCGTTTGTGTGTCCCGCCACGATGACCTTGGTTCCTGAATCGCAGGACTCCGCCAGACGGTCGAGCTCGGTCAACGCTTGATTTCGGGGCAAACGCGATTCCACCACGATAAGGTTGGGTGTCGGGCTCTCCTGGTAGTGCGACACGGCTGCGCTAATGCCACCCATGTGGATGGATACATGTGCCTTGGCCAGCCGCCGGTCCTCAGCAGCCACCTGCAGGGATTCAGCCAGCTCTGGCGTTTCGCAAAAGCACTGGATCGAAATGCGTGGAATCGGGCGTGCATCGAATTCCCGCATTCCACCACCCGCCATCGGCTCGTCTTCGTAGTCAAACTCGGCGAGTTCCTGAGCAGACATTCTGTTCTCTCCTGAATGCGGATTTCATGCGTTCAAACTTGGGTTGCGAGTGGTGCCGGTTATTGGCCGCCACTTCTTGAGATTCTGACCTGTTCGTCGGCTGACTTCTGCGCACCGGTCGTATCGCCGCGGATGTATTTTCCAAACACCACGTCGCGGCGCTCGCTGGAGCGATCGGTCATCGTGCGCGGCCCCAGAAGATCAGCCGGGTTGGCAACCTGCATGGCCAAGTTCCGCTGTGTCGCGCAGCCGAAATTGGCATAGGGAACGTTGCCGGGATCGTGTGCCAGGTTTTCCGGCCACAAACCGCATTCGGGTGCCTCAGCGACATACTGCATGTAGGATACGCGCACCGGTGCCCGCGATCCGTTTGCCGGATATGGCTCCACTGAAATGGCTGCATCGCCGAAGCTCAGGTCAGCCAGGATGCGACGAACCTGGTGAACTGCGCGCATCGCCGCAACTTCATTCGAGCTGCCGCTGGGTGCTGCGATAATCAAGCGGCTGTTGCCTGTGTCGCTCGCCCGATAGCGCGAGGCGAAAGCTAGAACGTCTGCACGCTGCGCCGGCGAAAGCCCAGAGGATCCCCGAGAAACCGGAAGGGTAAGCGTCGAAGGTTCCTGCGACACCAGGATCGGGTGCCTCTGGGAAGGATCAACCAATGACCATCCCGCAACGCGCGAGCCATCGTCCATGGTCTTACAGGCCGTCAGAAGTACCGCCAGGCTGCAGGCACCGACCAGTTTCAGTGTTAGACCGACCGTTCCGGCCGCGGTGTGTCTATTCATCTTGGACACGTCCTTCATAATAGTTCTCCACCACGTCCGTTAATCGACAATGAATCCATAGTCGCCCTTCAGATCACCCGTCGGCGGTGCCGAACCGTGCCCGTAGATGGCGTTAAGATGTCCGAGAAGGTTGGCCTTGCGATCGGTGGCATCGGCCAGACCGTCAATCGGCTTGGCAAGGTTCTTGCGGGCCGTCGGCCGCACCAGGTAAGGCGTCACGATCACGACAAGTTCGCTTTCCTGCTTGATGTAATCGCGGCTGCGGAACAGCGTGCCCAACACCGGCAGGTCCTTAAGACCTGGGAAACCATCAATGTTCTGGCGCGTGTCGTTGGACAGGAGACCTGCCATGGCGAGCGATCCACCGGAAGGTAGTTCGACTGTCGATTTGGCCGAGCGCTTCTTCAAGGCCGGGATCGAGATAGCCGACAGTGTCACGGCGCCGTTATTGGTGAGCTCGGACACCTCGGTTTCAATCTTCAGGCTGATACGGCCCTCAGACATGACCGTAGGGGTGAATGCCACGCCAACACCGAATTCCTTGTAGGTGACTGACAGGCTGCCCGTATTATCCACCATCGGGATCGGGTATTCGCCGCCCGCCAGGAACTTCGCCGTCTCGCCCGAAATCGCCGTGAGGTTGGGCTCGGCCAGAGTGCGGATCAGGCCGTTGCGCTCAAGGGCGCGGATCGCATGGGTGATCCCCTGGTTGCCGTTCGACCACCCGCCGCTCAGTCCGCTATTGCCGTAAAGGCCAGGAGCAGGTCCCTGATTGAAGTTATCTAGCACGCCGCCAGCGATGACGGGAGTGGGTAGGGTGCCAAGACCTGCTGCTGCAGTGAGAGGCAAGGCGTTCTCCGTCAGCAGTGTTGTTGCGAAGTTGCCAGCATTGATCTGCGCACCAAGGTTTATGCCAAGCTGTTTCATGATCGAGCGCTGGATTTCTGCAACGGTGACGCGCAGCATGACCTGCTCTTCACCTTCAACCTGCAGCAGGTTAATCACCGCCTCATCGGCCTTGACGTCGGAAGAGCTCTTGATTGCCGCGCCTTCTGCCGTCTGGGCCGTCTTGGTTTCGTACTCGACGGTGACGAATTGCCTGGCGATGTTTGAAGCTCGCATGGAGTCGGCTGGATTGCGAACGCTGCCGGTGAGGATCACCGTCTGGTTCATCATTTCCACCTTGATGCGTGCGCCGGGAATGATGCGATTGAGCAGATCCTCGATGCCACCCGTCTCGCGCTCGACGTAAAGCTCGAATGTTGCGAGTTGCTGGCCGTCGGCACCGAAGAAAAATGCGTTGGCTTCACCAATGCGGCGCGCCAGAAGGAACACACGATTGGAACTGAGCACCACTGCGTCCATGACTTGCGGGTTTGATACCAGCACGTCCCTGACATCCTGCGGAAACTCGACCAGCACCGATTTGCCAAGACCTACACGCGCCGAGCGGCGTATGGGAAACTGGGTATCGGCAGAGATCTTCAGCAACGACTGATGCGCATTGATCGTACCACGGGCCGTTTGATAGTCCTCAGCCTTTGCCCCACCTCCCGGCAGAACACCGCTGGCGAACGCCACTAACCCAGCAATAGCTGCCAGTGCGGCCCCGAAAGTCTTCTTCGTATTATTCAACATCGATCTTCCGCCTTCCGACGACCTTACGTTTGATCTGCTCAATTCACGCCGTACGCACGCGAAGCGGTGCCGTAACGCAAGATACGGATGGCATTGCCGCGTTCTTTATTGATGTCGCTTCCCTCAGACGGACCACCGCCGTTCTTGAGGTCAGCTACGCTTCTCAGCGATAGAGTGACGTCGCCTATCTGGTTTCCCAGCGCGAGCAACTCAGCCTGGCGGGGCGTCAGTTCCAGCGTGGCTGACGTGCCTTCCGCTGACTTCTTGCCTTCCTTGGTCTCGATCTGCTGACCAATGGCAAGAATGCGAACATTGGTGAAGAGGGTGTCACTGACGTAGCTTTCCTGACCACCTTTGCCCCGCATCCGGCGGATCAGGATCACATCGACGTGGTCGTTTGGCAGGATCAGTCGGCCGACGGCTTTTTCCTCATCCCTGATCTTGGTGGAGATCGCACGCATTCCAGCGGACAGGATTGCTGCCAATACGCCACCACTCCCAGGTGCAATCAGCTTATGTTCGGTAATAGGTTCACCGGCAAGAAACGGTGCGCGTGCAATGCGCCCTGCCATGTCGCGCTGTACCTTGCGGCCGCGCTCCTTGCTGATGAAACTGTTTGTGACGGCTTCCTTCGGCCAGGTCTGCCAGCGGAAGTGGCCTTCCGTGACGACCTCGCCCAAGGGAATATCGGAGCGGGCAACAAGCACCTCTGTTGTGTTGAGCGCTTTTTGCTGGCTCTGCGGTGGAGCAGGTGGTGGCTTGCTGACCATTCCCTTCATCAAAACAAAAGCAGCAAGGCCGGCCACACCGGCGACACCCAAACCAATCAGTTGTGATCTTTTCATCGCGTAACGGTCCTCTCAAACCCGAAGGCTCGAAGCAAAAGTCCCGTTCAATGTGCGCGACAAATGTCAATGTGAGGTTAATCTTCGCATCAATGCGAGACGAACCCACATAATGTGCGAAAGCAGGGGCGAAAACGGCTGGATATGTTGGTGCCTATCAGAAGGCCAAGCCATGAAAGAACGCGGTCTGGGGGTAAACCCAAAGCGCGGAGGCCGAGATGGCGAGCCCGTAAGGCATGCCGTTTCCTTGCGTCTGAAGGCGCAAGACCCAAGCCGGCGCTTTCAGAGAACCCTCTGGGAAATGGTGGCGCAGATAGAGGAACACAACCGACAGCGCTGCACCAACCAGCGTCACGCCGAGGAAGTATGGCAGGAGTTGATCAAAACCAATCCATAATGACGAAGCCGCCAGCAGCTTTGCATCACCGCCACCAAACACCCCAAGCGCAAACAACACAAAGCAGATCACCAATACGGCCGCGCCGGTGGCAAGGTGCGCTAAAATTTGTTGCTGAGACAATCCTGCGACGTAGGCGGCCACGAAGAAGGCGGCGACGAGCAGGATCGACACCCGGTTGGGTATTGTCATCGTCAGCATGTCCATCGCGGCGGCAAACGCCATGATCGCTGGGAATAGCAGAAGAAGCGATTGATCGATCATTTCATTTACTCTGACATGACTGGAGCGAGAATTTCACTCTTCCTAGCACAATGGCGTAAACCGGCTGTGAAGACGAACACACAATTTCTCAGGAAAACGCTGCGCTTAGCAGGGTGAAGACGGTGACAAGCGCACCTGCGATTTCTGGCAGCAACCCAATAATCGACACGCCGAGCAGGGCCGCTATCAATCCGTACTCGACAAGCGTTCCGCCCCGCTCATCAGCAGCAAATTTGTTGATCATACCGGATACTCGAAACTTCATGTTTTCCAGTAAAAACAATACCGTGAAACCCGTATAAGAACCTCTAAACAGAACGCCAAAGAAGCTGCGAAGAATGTAGTTTTCACGATCACAGTTTGCGAACTGTTGCGCCCTCTGCAAAGTAGGAATGAATGGCGCAAAAAAGAACGGCGGAGCCCAGTGGGCCCCGCCGTCTTTGCAAGAATAAACTCTTGGCGATTAGAGCGCGCCCTGCAATGCAGTAGAGATAGCCTGGTAGACGGCGTCAAGGTCGTCACCGACCTGCTGCAGCGTGAGGATGATGGCGACCGACAGAATGGCAGCGATCAGGCCATATTCGATTGCGGTTGCACCAGACTCATCGTTAGCAAAGCGAGCGAAAAGATTCTTCATGACAAAACTCCCAAAGAGCTAATTAGCTACTGTTGACCAGTTCGACAGCGGTTCATTC
>JBKEAX010000589.1:0-3426 GCA_047972825.1 Hyphomicrobiaceae bacterium
AGTCTGGTGCGATTATCGCAGCTTCGGAAAAGCTGGTTGAGGCGTGGCGTGCATCCGGGTTTCCTCTTGCGCGCATTGCAGATCAGAATATTGCCGCCGATCATGCGCGCAAAGCTGTCAACGTAAAGTTCAAGGTCGATCCTGGCGCGCCAGCAGTATACGGCTGGGTTGGTGTGTCAGGCGCGCCAACACTCGATCATCAAACCGTACTGGAGCAGAGCAAACTCACGCCAGGCCAACGTTTCCGGCCGAGCGACCTGAAACGCGCGCGCGACCGCCTCGTCAAAATGCCGAGCGTGGAGAGCGTGAGGATCGTGGAAGGCAATGCCATCGACGCGGGTGGCGGGCTACCTGTCAACCTTGAGGTCATCGAACGCAAGCCGCGCTACTTCGGTGCGACAGCTTCAGTTTCAACGACTGACGGCGCCGAAATCGAAGCGCACTGGGGCCACCGAAACTTTTTCGGCCAGGGCGAACACCTTCGCGTTGAGGGCGCTGTTTCACGCATCGGCAGCGAGGAAATTTCGCAACTCGAATTTGATGCCGCCGCGATCTACACCAAGCCCGGCATTCTGGATGTCGATACGGATCTCTTCAGCGAGTTCCGCGTGACCCGTGAACATCCAGATGCCTATGAGAGCCTCGATGGCGGCGTGAAGGTCGGGCTGGCACGCGTCTTTAATCCGCAGCTTTCGGGCTCGATTGCGTTGGCTGCAAAATTCTCACACGTGGACGACGCATTCGGCTCTTCCGATTATCTTCTGGTGAGCGTGCCGATCGAAGCGGCTTATGACACGCGCGACAATCGCGTCGATGCGACCAGGGGCGTTTCCATTTCCGGAGCACTCATACCCACCGTTGACACGATCAGCGGTGCGGCCTTTGTCAAATCGGAATTTAGCGCCTCTGCCTATCGTTCGCTTGACGGGGATGGGCGGGCGGTTCTGGCCGGACGCGTCAGCGCCGGATCGGTAGCCGGTGCTTCGCTTTCCGACGTACCTGCCTCGACGCGGTTCTTTGCGGGCGGTGGCGGCTCGGTGCGCGGGTATGAATATCGCAGCCTCGGGCCGTCCATTGATGGCGATGTCATCGGCGGCCTTGGCTACGTTGGTGCTTCAGCAGAGCTGCGTCTGCGGGTCAGCGAGTCATTCGGCCTTGTTCCCTTCATAGATTTTGCATCGGTGACAGACAACGCCTGGCCAAGTTTCGATGGCGACTACTATGTGGGCGCGGGCCTGGGGCTTCGTTACTACACGGCACTTGGCCCGTTGCGGATCGATGTTGCCACACCACTTACGGAGCGGGACAACCGCTCCGCTGTTGCGGTCTATGTGGGGCTCGGTCAGTCATTCTAACCAATGCGGACCTCGATGCGTAAGGTTGCAAAGTTCCTGATATTCGGCGTAGCGCTTGTGTGCGCCGCTGTGGCCGTGGCGCTTGCAACGCACACTGGCCAATCAGCTGTATTGCGCCTGGCTTCAGCACTCTCCAGCAATAACGAAGGCGGGGTTGCCATCGGTGCCCTGGAGGGATCGCTGTTTGGTGACGGGGCGCTTGACGAGATCAGTCTGCATGACAAAGACGGGCCCTGGCTGACGGCGCGTCGCATTTCTTTTTCGTGGTCGCCTTCGCAGTTGCTATCGGGACGCCTTGACGTTGCCTACCTTCGCGCCGAACAGATCGACGTGCTGAGACTTCCTGCCGCCGGACAGGCCACAAAAGAGAAAACATCTGGCGGTTCTGGCTTCGATCTGCCGATCAAGATTGCCCTGGATGAACTCGACCTCAAAACGATTGCGCTATCAGACAAGGTGATCGGGGAAGCAGCAGTACTGCGCGTTACAGGTATTGCTGACGTCGTGGATGCTGCACACTCCAGCACGGCGCGGCTACATCTGGCACGTTTGGACGGGCCGCGCGGTGACCTCCGCGCGTACATCGCATTCATTCCCACACAGGGTTCCTTGCAAATAGAGATTGAAGGTAACGAGCCTGCGGGCGGGATCGTTTCTCGTCTCTTGGACCTGCCGTCGCGCCCGGCCATGGGGATTAATATCAATGGACAGGGCACGCTGGACGCATGGCGCGCCGATCTGAAGTTATCAGCCAGCGGTGCGCCCTTTGTCGCCGGCATTGTGAACCTTGACGCCGCCGAGCACGACAAGCATCGGTTGACGGGCACACTCGCGGGATATTTCGACACCCTCGTGCCACGATCTGCAGCGGAACTGTTTGCCGGAAAAATGCAGCTTGATGTTGCGGCTAACGTCTACGGTTTAGCGAACGGTTCTCCGACGTCGGTCCGTGATATCAGCATTGGCGTTTCTGGCGATCAGATGCGCATTACTGCAACGGGTGCCACTGAATTTGCAGACGCCTTCATCTTCGGTGAGCTCAACGGACGTATCGGGCGTGGTGACGGGCAGCCGCTTCGTTTTGCGGTTGCGGACGAGCCACCAGTTTCAGTTCGCGATTTAACATTCAGCATGAAGCTTCCGGAACAACGTACTTCCCGGCGGGTTTCGGCAACCGCACAAATAAAAGGGCTTAACCACCAGCAGCTTTCTGCCGACACGCTGACGCTTACAGCGCATGTCTTACAACCGCAGCCCAGTGGCAAGGGGGCTCAGCTACTCGACGACGTCAAAGTTGCTGTTACAGCGACGGGCATCGACGAGGCGACTGCTCTTGGCAAAGCGATTGGCCGGGAAGCACATGCAAACGGTACGGGAAGCTATGACGGCAAACGCCTTAGCATTGGCGCGTTCACGCTCACAGCCTCGCAGGCGACTGCCGCGTTGACGGGCTGGCTGGACACAGGAAAGTTTGCAGGCACGGCGCAACTCCGCCTTGCGGACCTTGAGCGCTATACCCAAATCGCCAAAACGCCGCTTAAAGGTCAAATCGAGGTCGATGCCAAATTTTCTGGCGACACTGAAAGCCAGGCATTGGAGGCGTTGATTTCGGGTGAGAGCACGGGTGTTGCGGTGGGCAATGATACAGCCGACCGGCTACTCGCACCTGCTACGACTTACCGTGCCCATGTCGTGCGATCGGCTAACGGCAACGTTCGGGCCGAGGATACGTCCGTTTCAAACGCGTTGCTCCAGGCGACCTTTGCAGGTGAGCGCTCCAAGTCGGCAACCAATCTGTCGGGAGATATTGCTCTTGCCTCGCTTGCAGCCGTCGATCCCAAACTAACCGGCACGGCAAAGCTCGCAATCAGTCTGCGCGGCCCGGACACGGACCTCAGCTCCAAGCTGATGCTCACGGGCGACGGTATGACGCTTAACGGCAAGCCGGTAGAAAAACCAATTGTCAGCTTTGAAGGGCGCGGACCTGTCTCGCGGCATGCGGGCCAATTCGCAATGACAGGTGCGATCTCGGGTGAGCTTGTCAAAGGTGCAGCGTCAGTCACCGTGTCGG
>JBKEAX010000182.1:0-8765 GCA_047972825.1 Hyphomicrobiaceae bacterium
GCGCAGGCTCGGACAATTGCGGCGGTACTGGTGGCGAAATCCGCACACCGGGCACGTATATCGTTACAAGGGGCGATAGTCTCTGGCGTATTGCCCGGCGTCACTACCGGAGCGGACGGCATTGGCCGAAAATCTATCGTGCCAATGGCAAGAAAATTTCAGATCCAGACCTGATCTTCCCCTGTCAGCGTTTTTACCTGCCGAAACTACGCAGTCGGTAAGCACCAACTCCGTTTTAAAACTGTACGGTTTGGACTGTCCCGGCCGGCACCTGGACATCGGCTCGCCCCCCAGAGCCGACGCACTGTCGCAGTGCGCTGGCCCTAGGCGTCCAGACCGCGTAATACGGCATCCGAAAACGGGGCCAAGGTGCTGCACGGCTGATATGCAAATACCAACACAGTTTGCTGAAGTGTGAAGCGGTAGAGCCGTGAAAAACATAGCGAGAAACAAGAAACAAGTTCGTATGCATTGGTTCTGCAAAACATGAACATGATCTGGAACGAGGTGAGGGTCACATCAGGAAGCTAGGCAAATCGCAGATGTCGGCAGACGGCGTTCTGGGAATCAACGGACGCGCGGATCACTGGATCGTCTTCAAGGGGCTGTTGCCATTCGTCTGGCCCGAAGGCAGGCCCGATCTCCGCTTGCGCGTTGTTCTCGCGTTTCTCGTTCTCACCATCGCCAAGTTCGTCACGATTTCGGTCCCAGTCGTCTACAAGGCGGCAGTCGACTGGCTGACAGAGCACGCGCCTGGAGCAGGCCAGCCGGCAGGAATCCTGGCGCTGACAGCAACGGGATTGATCGTGGCCTATGGTGGTGGCCGCGTTCTGATGATGGTCCTGAACCAGATTCGAGATCTGTTCTTCACCAAGGTTGGCCAACACGCCGTTCGCCAGCTTAACAATCGCACCTTTCGGCATCTGCACCGGCTGTCACTGCGCTTCCATCTGGAGCGGCGGACTGGCGGCCTGTCGCGTGTGATTGAACGCGCGGCTCGCGCTATCGAGCTGATTATCAGGATGGGGCTTTTGCAGATTGCGCCAACAATCCTTGAGCTTCTGCTTGTTTGCGGGATGCTGCTTTATTTCTTCAATTGGATTTACGTGGCCATCGTGATCGCAACCGTTATTGCCTACATGTGGTTCACGTTCTCGGCATCGGAATGGCGTATCCATATTCGTCGTGAAATGAACGAAAGCGACAACGATGCAAATACCAAGGCCATCGACAGCCTGTTGAACTTCGAGACGGTCAAGTATTTCGGCAACGAAGACATGGAAAGCCGCCGCTTCGATGCCGCCATGGCGCGCTATGAACAAGCTGCGATCAAGACCTATTATTCGCTAGGTGTTTTGAACTCGGGGCAGTCCCTCATCTACACCGTCGGCATGACGCTCGTCATGTGGCTGGCGGCGCGTGGAGTGATGTCTGGCGAGTACACCGTTGGCGACTTCGTCATGATCAATGCCATGATGATCCAGCTCTACATGCCGCTGAACTTAATGGGCACGGTCTATCGCGAAATCAAACAGGGGCTCGTCGATCTCGAAACGATGTTCGCTCTTTTGCAGGAACATCCCGAGGTGGAGGACAAACCTGGGGCAGTACCGCTGGAGGTTCGGCACGGCACCATCCGTTTCGATAGCGTGTCCTTCTCCTACGATCCCGAGCGGCAGGTTCTGCACAACCTATCTTTTGAAGTGCCGGCCGGTAAAATGGTTGCCATCGTCGGCCCGTCAGGCGCAGGCAAGTCCACGATCTCACGCATCCTCTTCCGCTTCTACGATATCCAGTCGGGCGCTGTGAGCATTGATGGGCAGGACATCCGTGATGTGACTCAGGCTTCGCTTCGGGCAGCTATCGGTGTGGTACCGCAAGACACCGTGCTCTTCAATGACACGATCCTATACAACATTCGCTACGGCCGCATTGATGCGATCGATGAAGAGGTCAAGCAGGCTGCCTCGCTGGCCCAGATTGATCACTTGATCGATGCGCTGCCGCAAGGCTACGACACCATGGTGGGCGAACGCGGCCTGAAACTCTCAGGTGGCGAAAAACAGCGTGTGGCTATCGCCCGCACGATCCTCAAGGGGCCGCCGATATTGATGCTGGACGAAGCAACAAGTGCGCTCGACAGCCATACTGAAAAGGAAATTCAGGACGCCCTCGATCGTGTCGCCAAGAACCGCACGACACATGTCATCGCACACCGGCTGTCGACAATCGTCCATTCAGACAACATCCTTGTCCTTGAAAAAGGCTGCCTCGTGGAGCAGGGAACGCATGCTCAACTGATGGAGCGCGATGGGCTTTATGCGTCCTTGTGGAGCCGCCAGCGCCAGGCTGAAAAGGCGCGTGAAGAACTGGCGCATGCCCTGGAAGAAGCTCAAAAAGCCGGAGCGCTATTACCAGGCGACATTCGTATCGGTGAATAACGAATAGAGCATATTCAGTCGAAGTGTGCAGCGGTTCGGCGTGAAGAACACCGCGAGAAATAAAAGAAAATAGAGTGCGATATAGGGTTCGGCCGCAGGGTCACACTCACATCTGAAGCGATAGGGTCTGTTGCAGGGTTGGAAACCTGCAACGCGACTGCCACCCGATAGCCCTGCAACAATCGCCCACACAGAGTGTTTCGGCGCACATGATCCGCTTTCAGCACGTTCACGTCTCGTTCAAGGCGTACCTTTCATCCTCCCCTTGATCCAGACGTGTGCAATGATCAGCGACGGAATACCGCTCACCGCACGTTAGAGGGTCTAGGGTCGGAAACCTTAGATCGAGTTCGTGTTTCATGGATACATGAATACGATCTGGTACCTTGTTTGAAGCATGTTTTTCACGGCTCTACCGCTGCACACTTCAATTTAGCATCCATTAGCACCTGGATTATCTGTCACGACGCCATGAATGGAATTTTGGCCAGAGGCAAGCCTGGAAGAAAGCCGCACTGAACCATGAAAAAAACAGCTCCAAAAATAAGAACGCTTCTGTTTCTGGTAGCAGTTGTTGCCGCCGGGGGATTGTTCTGGAAATTCTGGATGACAGAAGGTGATCCCGAGTTCAACATCCAGACCGCCCAACTCAGCATGGGCAATATTGAGCGTTCCATTTCTGCAACCGGCTCTGTGCAGGCATTGGTGACCGTGGATGTCAGTTCTCAGTTGTCCGGCCAGATTGCGCAAGTCAACGTCGATTTCAATTCACAGGTCAAGAAAGACGACACGCTTGCAACCATTGATCCACGCACGTTTGCCTCGCGGGTATCGTCTGCTGAATCCAACTTGATCATCGCCAAGGCGACAGTGGAAGTTCAGCAGTCAAATGTAACCAAGGCAGTTGCTCTGCGCGATCAGGCGAGGCGCGCGGTAGAACGGCAGAAACGGCTCATAGCAACCCGAGCAACGGCTGAGGCGACGCTCGATCAGGCGCAGACCCAATACGAGACCGCATTGGCCGATGTTGAAGTGGCCAAGGCTCAGCTTACCAACGCACGCGCGTCCGTCAGCCAGAAGGAAGCCGAACTGGCGCAGGCGCGTCTTGACCTGGACCGAACCCAGTTGAAGACACCCATAGACGGTGTCGTCATCTCCCGCGCCATTGATCCAGGCAGCACCGTTGCCGCAAGTCTTCAAGCCCCGGTCCTGTTCCAGATCGCGCAGGATTTGAAGCAGATTGAAATACTCGTTCTTGTCGATGAAGCAGATATCGGCGTTGTCGAGACTGGTCAGGACGTTTCTTTTACGGTGGATGCATTCCCCGATCGCGTCTTCGATGGCAAGGTTTCTCAAATCCGGATTGCAGGAACGACAACGAACAATGTCGTCACCTACACGGTGGTGGTGAGCGCTGAAAATCCGAAGCAGAGATTGCTGCCGGGCATGACCGCCACGGTGCGCATTGTTACCGGTGTGCGTGAGAATGTTCTGCGCGTTCCCAATGATGCTGTTCGTTTCACGCCTCCCAAGGAACTGCCTGTCACCGCAAGGGTGGATCGCACCGACCGCGATGCTGCAATCGTGGCGGCTATGTCCGAACGCTTGAAATTGAGCGAAGAACAAAAGGAACGATTTCGCACAGCACTCGCCGATCAGCGGGCCGGTCGCTCGCTCAATACGGGCAACGCGGCTGGCGCGGGCGCTGAGCGTGCTCCCTCTAGTAGCGAAGGTGGAGAGGGCCCGACCAGCCAGCTCCAGGTAGGCGCAGAGCGGCGCCAGTCGGGACAACGCAGGTCGTCAAGCCGCAGCAGCGATGGACAGCGCCGCGGTCGCGTCGGCCGTGCCTTGTCCGGGATCCTGACCGAACCACAGCAGGAACAATTCAAGCAATTGCGTGAAAGCTGGCGTGAGAACACCCGTCCCGCAGTGGTTTGGAGGGAAACCCCGCGCGGCCTTCAGCCCAACCGGCTGATCCTGGGATTGACGGACGACACCTACAGCGAAGTCATGCGCGGCAATCTTAAGGACGGCGAAACGGTTGTTGTCCGCGCACGGCTTGCAGGCGCGGAAGGGGCCAGCCGTGGAGGCGGCAGATCACGATGATGGAAACTGCACCAAGCCAACGCGTGGCTAAACCGGGCCATGCCGTCGTCTCCTGCCGCGACGTGCGCAAGACCTACGCCATGGGCGAACAATCGCTTGAAGTTCTCAAGGGCGTATCATTCGACATATGGCCAGGAGAGTTCGTCGCAATCATGGGGCCGTCCGGATCGGGCAAGTCGACGTTGCTTAATCTGATTGGGGCTTTGGATGGGCCGACATCGGGGCAGTTGCAGATCGATGGCACCGATATTTCTCATCTTGATAGCGATGCGCTGGCTCATTTGCGCAATCGCGTCATCGGTTTTGTGTTCCAGCAGTTCAACCTGTTGCGCCGGACCTCGGCGCTGGAGAACGTGAAGCTCCCACTGCTCTACACAACGCATCATCCCGAAGACCCTGATGCAATGGCAGAGCGGCGCCTCAACCAGGTTGGACTTGGTGACCGCTTCGATCACACGCCATCGCAGCTTTCGGGCGGACAGCAGCAGCGTGTCGCCATCGCCCGTGCGCTCGTAAACAACCCGCGCCTCATTCTCGCCGATGAACCCACCGGTGCCCTCGATACCAAAACCTCCGATGATATCATGGCCCTTTTTACCAGGCTGCATGCCGAAGGTATGACCATCATCATGGTGACGCATGAGCCTGACATCGCCGAATACGCGGGTCGCTTGTTGAGATTTCGCGACGGGTTGCTGGTTGAAGACGTCCAGCAGCAACCTAGAAAGGTTGCCTCATGAACATGGCCGTTTATCTCAGCTCCGCATTGGCGGCGATACGGCTGAACGCCATGCGCTCCATGCTGACTGCGCTTGGCGTTATTATCGGCGTTGCCTCGGTGATCGTGATGTCGGCGATCGGGTCGGGCGCGCGTCAGGAGGTGGAAAAGAGCATCAGCCGGCTTGGCACCAACATGCTCACCGTTTCGCCCGGTTCCAGGCGTTCAGGTGGTGCCCAGGGCGGTGCAGGCACTGCAAACCCGCTATCGGAAGGGGACATGGACGCCATTTGGCAGCGTGTGCCGGGCGTTACCGCCATAACGGCAAACTTGTCCGCCAACGCGACGCTGATTTATGGAAACCAGAACTGGGCGACGTCCGTTGCGGGAACAAGCGAGTCCTTTCCGTTGGTTCGTGATTGGAATGTGGATCAGGGACGCTATTTCGATGCCGCCGAGGTGGTACGCGGTGCAAAGCTGGCAGTCGTGGGTTCCACGGTGGCGCGCCAATTGTTTGGCGGCGGTTCGGTGGTTGGTGAACGCGTCCGCATAGGCGGGGCTCCCTTTGAGATTATCGGCGTCATGGAAACGCGCGGCCAGGCAGGTGGGTTCCGTGATCAGGATGATATCGTGATGATTCCGATCAACACAGCGCGTGCGCGTTTTGCCGGGCAGGATGTATCCGTGCCCAATCAGGTCGGTTCGATTCTCGTGAAGGTCGACAACGGTGAGGATCTGGCTCAGGCGCAGGAAGAGATTGCCAACGTGCTGCGGCAGCGCCGCCGCATCCGCCCTGGCGCGCAGGATGATTTTCGCATCCGCAATGTTGCCGAAATCGTTCAGGCCCGTACCGCCGCGCAGCGCACGCTCACCTGGTTGCTTGCTGCAACCGCCGCCGTCTCCCTCATTGTCGGTGGCATCGGCATCATGAACATCATGCTGGTGTCGGTTACCGAGCGGACACGCGAGATCGGGTTGCGCATGGCGGTGGGGGCGCGCAGTCGCGATATTCTGGCCCAGTTCCTCACAGAATCGATCGTTCTCTGCATTGCCGGAGGGATTATCGGGCTGGGGTTGGGCGTTGCTGCAACCTATGGCATTTCAGGGCTTGCAGGTTGGCCTGTCCTTATTGATACAACCATTATCATGATCGGCATTGGTGCATCGGCCCTTGTCGGCATGGTATTCGGTTACATTCCAGCGCGTCAGGCCGCATTGCTAAACCCTATAGACGCGTTACGTTTTGAATAGGGGCCGGACCCTAGGCAAACCGGCTTGGGCCTGTATTGTTTGCTAGCGTGCCGCGCTCAGGTGCCTCAACCGGTATGACATGAACGACGATGGTTCGCAGAATGGCCGACAGCTGCCACACCTCTTGGGGACGCTCATGGGTGGCGCATGGCGCTTGCTCCGTTCCGCGCTCGTTGCAGCTCTCAATGTTCTGCTTGCGCTCGTTTTGCTGTTTGAGGAATGGGGCTGGCAGCCACTGGCAGCGGCGATCGCGTGGTTTGCACGATTTCGCCTCGTTGCGCGCGCCGAAGAATTGATAGCGCGCTTGCCGCCTTATCCTTCGCTTGCGGTATTTGCATTGCCCACGGCAATCCTGTTTCCAGTCAAGGTTGGGGCGCTCTGGTTGCTTGCCGGTGGTCATGTCATAAAGGCAAGCATGTTGCTGGTGGCCGCAAAGGTAGCGAGCACGGCGCTGGTCGCCCGCATCTTCATGCTCACCAAACCTGCCTTGATGGAGATAACCTGGTTCCGCCGTGGCTACGAATGGTTCATGCCTTGGAAGGAGGCGCTCTTTGCACGGGTAAGAGCATCGTTTGCCTGGCGTTACGGGCGCATGCTCAAGTCGCGGGCAAAACAGCTTGTTCGCCGCGCAAGTACACGCTGGAAGCCCTATGTCGTCACGGCCTACCGCAGCTTTCGTCAACGTTTGACAGCAATCCTGCAGCGTTACTTCGGCAAGAGCGTATAGAGGTAGATCGCATAACAGCTAAGCAATGCCAGACCTTCAAGCCGGGACAGGCGAAATTCGGTTCGCGCCATGAAGAGCATTGCAATCGTCGCGCCGAGCATGACAAGGTTGTCGTAGCGGACGATCTCATCGGGAATGATCGTTGGTGACAGCAAGCCAGTAGCACCACCAATCCCGAAAGTGTTGTAGAGGTTCGAACCCATGATGTTACCCAGTGCAACATCAGAGTGCTTGCGTATGGCTGCCACCGCCGACGTGGCAAGTTCAGGCATGGACGTTCCAACCGAGATGATGGTCAGCCCGATCACGGCCTCTGAAACGTTATAGGTGCGCGCAACCGACACCGCTGCTTCAACCAGCAATTTGCCGCCGATGATCACGAGCACTATTCCGCCAACCGCTACCAGCAGCGCCGCCATGACGTCAGTGCGCAACACGGTTCGCCCACGTCCTTCAAGCGGGCCATTTACGGCGTGAACATCTTCGCGCGCTTCGGCCCGGTCGTATGCGGCAGTGTGCCCTTCAGGCCTCGCAACCGTCCGTTCCTGCCGGTAGGCATAGTAGAGATAGGCGAGCAGCATCATCAACAGCACTGCGCCAACCGGTCGGCTCAGCGGCAGAAAAATGCCAATGCCGTTGAAAATGATAGCGCTAAGAAGCACGATCATGCCGTCGCGGTAGAGTGCGTTGGTTGCCACAAGCATTGGGCTTAGCGCGGCTGCAACGCCGAGGATCAGCATGATGTTGGCGATGTTTGAGCCAACGATATTGCCGATCGCAATACCTGGAGACCCCGCCATGGCGGCCTGCACGCTGGTGACCAGTTCGGGAGCTGACGTGCCGAACCCAACAAGCGTCAACCCGATCAGGAGCGGTGACATGCCGGCAATTTGCGCAATGCGCACTGAGCCGCGCACCAGAAGTTCACCCCCGCTCAGCAGAACGACGAAGCCGGTCAGCAGCAGCAGCGCATCGACCATAAATAAAAACCCCCAATTGCCGCCAGCGCGCCACGTGGAACCGAAGCCTGTGAAGCCATCAGTGTCGCGCGCCATTTACGCAAACCGCCCCATATCTGGGTTGCAATGATGTGCGATAGCGCAAACCATCGTAGCGGCAGGCATGCTCCATGCATGCAGATAGGGGGCTGAGTGGGGTTCGTAAAGCAGGCAGAGGCCCAGAAATTCTCAAAAATGTTGTGCCTGGGCTTTGGCCTCGGGTCGGATTACTGCCCGGACCCGGCTTGCCAGTTGGCCCGCACAACGCCTGGCACATCGGGATATAGGAAATCGGATGTAGCCTCAGGTGGCGTCACAGCTTGATTGACTGGGTCACGGGGGCTGGCTACAGCCAAGGTGTCTAGCGTGCCATTTTCAGCTTCATATGCCAGGGTATCATCAAAAAGCAGTGCGAATTGAATGCTTGCACCACGCGAGATATCAATGATTGCAAATATGGCTAGGATCGTCAGCAAGAAAGCCAGGAGCTTTGATGGCATCATGCATTATTCCTGTTGGCTTGG
>JBKEAX010000200.1:0-9424 GCA_047972825.1 Hyphomicrobiaceae bacterium
TGCGCCACCAAACCTTTCTGTTCGTTGCGGCCGGTATATTCTCAGGCGTTCTCAACGTTCTTGCGCTGACCGGCGCGTTCTACATGTTGCAGATCTACGATCGCGTGCTGCCGTCCGGTAGCGTGCAAACGCTCATCGGGCTTACCATCCTGATGGCCGGCCTTTATGTCGCTTACGGTTTTTTGGACTTTTGCCGTGGCCGCTTGTTGAGCCGGATTGGGCTTCGCGTAGACCGTGCGCTGTCGAGCCGAATTTTTTCTTTCATTCACACGCGCCCAGCACGTTCTACAGATCATCACTCGGGATCTGACCTCACACCTGTTCGCGACGTCGACCAGATACGGAACTTTCTGTCGAGCACCGGCCCTGCAGCGTTGTTCGACGTACCGTGGACACCTCTGTTCCTTGCAATCATCTACTTCCTTCATCCCGTGCTTGGCTTGTTTGCCTGTGGCGGCGCACTCATTCTTGTTCTTCTCACGGCGTTGACTGAATTGCTGAGCAGGCGACCGCTGCATGAGACCGCAGTTCGCTACGCGGAACGAAACCGCCTTGCCGAAGCCGCATATCGTAATGGCGAAACGATAATGGCCTTGGGCATGGGGACACACTTCGACAAACGCTGGAGAGATGCAAATACCAATCTTCTCAACAGCCAAATGAAGGCCGCAGACGCGACCAGCATGATTGGAACGATCGCGAAATTCGTCCGCTTCGGTCTGCAATCGGGCATTCTTGGCCTGGGTGCTTTTCTCGCCATCCAGGGAGATGTCTCGCCGGGCACCATAATCGCTGGTTCGATTACACTATCGCGCGCGCTGGCTCCACTGGACAGTGTCATTGCGCAGTGGCGTGCGTTCGTCTCAACGCGGCAGAGCTATCACAGGCTGGTTACTCTCTTCGACGACGGCTCGGAGCTTGCGCGGCAACTTCACACAAGTCTTCCTGCGCCTACGCGGTCGCTTGCGGTAAGCAATCTTGCCGTACTCCCGCCGAGCGCACGTGATCCCGTATTGCGCGGCATCGACTTCAGGCTCAATGCTGGCGACGGGCTGGGAGTGATCGGTCCGACGGCGTCTGGCAAATCGTCGCTTGCGCGAACGATTGTGGGGGTTTGGAAACCGGGGCACCCCAAATCTTCAGTACGTCTTGATGGAGCTGCAATGGACCAATGGGCAAGCGATGCCCTTGGCCGGCACATCGGTTATCTTCCGCAGGACGTCGAGCTATTTGCCGGCTCGGTGGCCGCCAACATTGCCCGCTTCGATCCGTCCGCGACCGACGAACAGATCATTTCAGCAGCCAGAACGGCAGGCTGCCATGACATGATCGTTGGGCTTCAAGACGGATACCAGACTCACGTTGGCGAAGGCGGCACCTGCCTGTCAGGCGGTCAGCGGCAGCGAATTGCACTTGCACGAGCGCTTTTTGGTAATCCGTTCCTGGTGGTACTGGATGAACCCAACGCCAACCTCGATATGGCTGGCGAAACGGCGTTGACCAGTGCCGTCATCCAGGTGAGGCGCAGAGGCGGCATCGTCGTTGTCGTTGCCCACCGGCCGGCAGCCTTGCAGGGTCTTAACAAGGTGCTGGTTGCCGCCAACGGGGGCATGCAGGAGTTCGGGCCTCGTGATGAGGTTCTCAAGCGTGTATTAGCACAAGCATCCACCAGTGATGTGGGCGAGAGGGAGACGAGCGGGGCAGCTTCATCTTTTGTGCGGGTGGCAGACAAAAGCGCTGCGGATGGATCGCAACGCAATGACTGAAACTGCACACCAGGAAAAAGACACATTATTTTCATTGCCCTCAAGCGTTACTGAGGACGTGCCTGCCATGCACAGCGCAGCAGCGATTGCTACACGAGGCTACATATTCGGCGGCTTTGCCGTCATACTGCTACTGCTACTGGGGTTTGGCGCGTGGTCTGCATACACGAATATCGCAGGTGCTGTGCTTGCGCATGGCACGGTGGTTGTCGATTCCAATATCAAAAAGGTGCAACATCCGACGGGCGGCATTGTTGGAGAGATCCACGTTCGAAATGGGGACCGCGTGATGGCTGGCGATCTTCTCGTCCGTCTCGATGACACGCAGTCACGCGCCAAACTGAAGATCATTGCCAACCAGATCGACGAAACCGAAGGGCGACTGGCGCGCCTGACGGCTGAACGTGACGATGCCAATGAGATCAACCTTCCCAAGAACATTCTGGAGCGTGGCAGCGACCCGCGTGTCGATCGCATCATTACTGGTGAAAGAGTACTTTTTGATCGCCGCCGCGCATCGCTCAAGGGCGAGACAGAGCAAATGCGCGAGAGAATACGGCAACTGGAAAGGGAGATTGACGGCCTCAATGCGCAAAGATCGGCGAAAGCCACAGAGATCGAACTGATCGGCGAGGAGCTTCACAGTCTGATAGGGCTGGAGCAGCGGAAACTTGTGACGAAAGCCAAAATGATGTCGTTGCGGCGCCAGGCGGCCCGCCTCAAAGGCGAGCATGCGCAAATTGTTGCTGAAATCGCCAAGGCCAGGGGGCGCATCGCCGAGGTTGAAATTGTCATTCTTCAACGCACGCGGGAGTTCAAAAAAGAGGTGGCGCTTGACATGCGCGAGAGCGAGGCTCGTTTGTCAGAATTGCGTGAGCGGCATGTCGCCGCAAAGGACCAGTTGCAGCGCATCGATATCACTGCGCCTGACACCGGCTACGTGCACCAACTCGCCGTTCACACTGTTGGAGGTGTAGTCGCGGCTGGCGAGTCGATAATGCTCATCGTACCCGAGAGTGATCCGCTGGTTCTGGAAGCCCGCATTGCACCACGCGACCGCGAGCGTATCAGCAAGGGCACCACCGCAAAGATTCGTTTCGCTGCATTCGACCTGGGAACGACGCCGGAAATTTCCGGTACCGTGCAGTTGATTTCGGCCGACCTTTCGGAAGACAGCCGAACCAACTCGACCTATTACTCCGTTCGAATTTCCATCTCCGAAAGGGACATCGACAAGCTGAAGGATATGAAACTGGTGCCCGGGTTGCCTGCCGAGGTTCAGATCAGGACGGAGGATCGCACAGCACTGTCGTATTTCACCAAGCCGCTGGAAGACCAATTCAGCAGGGCCTTCAAAGAGCGGTAGCTGCGCTGCCCCGGCCAACACCTGTGTAGTGAAATCCCGCCTCTTGTGCGGCTTTAACCGGGAAAATGTTCCGCAAGTCGACCAGGACGTTGCCCGCCATCCGTCCTTTGAGTGTGCGCAGATCCAGCGCACGAAACTCGTTCCACTCGGTCAATACGACCAGAACGTCGGCGCCCTCGGCAGCCTCCATGGCATTCGCGCACCACTTGACGCCAGGCAGCAGCGGTTCGGCCTGCTTTCGCCCCTCGGGGTCTGCCACGCGCACTGTTGCCCCACGTTCCAGAAGCATCGGCACGATGACAAGGCTTGGTGCGTCGCGCATGTCGTCAGTGTTGGGTTTGAAGGTTACACCGAGCACAGCGACCGTCTTGTCGCGCAATACACTGCCCGCAGCCTTTTCGATGCGGCCCGCCATGGCGATCTTGCGCTCGTCGTTTACCCGCTGCACCTGCTCGATGATCGATAACGGGGCCTTGGTTTCACGGCCGGTGCGAACCAGTGCAGACACATCCTTGGGGAAGCATGAGCCGCCATAACCCGGGCCTGGATGCAGGAACTTATCGCCTATGCGGCGGTCCTTGCCGATGGCATTGGCGACTTCCTGAACGTCGGCGCCAACCTCTTCGCATAGATCAGCAACCTCATTAATGAAGCTGATCTTGAGCGCCAGGAACGCGTTCGCGGCGTACTTCGCCAATTCAGCCGATTCGCGCGACACGAACACAACGGGCGCATTGCGCAGCGACAATGGCTTGTATAGGCGCTCCATGACCGCACGGGCGCGCGGACTGTCTGTCCCAACCAGCACCCTGTCAGGATGTGTGAAATCCTGGATTGCCGAACCTTCTCGGAGAAATTCCGGATTTGAGCAAACAGCATATTCACCGTCTGGCCGTGCGTCCTTCAGGCGGCGCTCGATTTCTCGGCTGGTTCCAACCGGGACCGTTGATTTGGTTGTGATGACGGTGAAGCCTGTAAGATGCGGCGCTATTTCCTCCACGGCGGCGTACACATAACTGAGGTCGGCATAGCCATCGCCGCGGCGCATCGGTGTGCCGACCGCGAGGAAAACAATGTCAGCTTCTTTCACTGCGTTGGCGAGGTTGGAAGTAAACGAGAGGCGCCCGGCACGCATGTTCCGGGCCAGCAAATCGTCGAGCCCCGGCTCGTAAATGGGTGAGCGGCCATTTTCAAGGAGCGCCAGCCGTTCGGCGTCTTTGTCAACGCAGACAACGTTCCAGCCGAATTCGGAAAAACACGCCGCCGAGACTAGACCCACGTAGCCTGCGCCAATCATGCAAATATTCACGCTAATCCCCCAAAATCATCTCAGCAACGACGTTCAACACGCCCCGGCTGACAAGCGGCGAGCGACCACGAATTGTCGTCAAGCGGCCAAATGGCCTGGCCACCACCGATACTGTTCACGAACCCCTATTTCTGCCCTGGACGCATGGCAAGCAGAAAGAGTATCGCAAATGTGGATGGGGCACGTAATTGTCCTTGGTACAATCAGGAGCCCGCGCAGCAAGCGGCTAAACCCTTGTGAACATAATCGACAACGATCAATTCGAAGCACGCAAAACAGGCGGCAAACCTCGGCCGCTGCTTTCTGTCGTCGTTCCCGTTCTCAATGAGGAAGCAGGCATCGGGCGGTTGCTGGAGCGTTTGCTGCCTGTCCTGGAGGGCGAAACACCACATTTTGAGATCATTATTATCGATGACGGCTCGACAGACCGGACACTCGCCACGGTCAAGGAAATAAATGCGGCCGATCCTCGTATCAAGGCGGTGGCTTTCTCACGCAATTTCGGCAAGGAGATTGCTGTTGCAGCCGGTCTGAAGCATGCTGCGGGCGACGCCGTCATCATCATGGACAGCGACCTGCAGCATCCCCCCGAAGTGATCCCAAAACTCATAGCGGGTTGGCGCGAAGGCTATGATATCGTCTACGGCAAGCGCACTGACCGCAAGGCCGACGGCACCGTGCGCCGCTTCCTGGCGCACGTTTTCTATCGTACGTTTCGAACACTCTCAGGTACAAAATTACACGATGATGCCGGCGACTTCCGGCTGTTGAGCCGCCGCGCGGCGGACACGCTCAACCGGATGGGGGAACGGGCACGTTTCAATAAAGGTCTGTTTGCGTGGATCGGGTTCAAGTCACTTGGTGTGAGCTTTGAGGTGCCTGACAGGGCGGACGAAACACCATCGCGTTGGCGAACGCGGCAGCTTTGGCACTTCGCGCTGGATGGGCTTTTTTCGTTCACGACGATCCCGCTGCGGATCTGGTCCTATCTTGGATTGCTGATCTCATTTATTGCGCTGGTTGCCGCCACCTACATTTTCATCGACACCATGTTTTATGGGAACCCTGTGCGCGGTTATCCCACGCTCATTGTTTCAGTGCTGTTTTTCGGCGGAGTTCAACTCATATCGCTTGGGGTGCTCGGCGAATATCTCGGGCGCGTCTACGAGGAAGTCAAAGCCCGCCCGTTGTTCATCATCGCTGAAACGGTTGGGTTTGCCTCCGATGAGGCTGGTACACCGCGCAAAACAACCACATGAACGGCCCCGATCAGGTCCAGGCGATGCTGTCTGACGATATAGCTCTCGACAACGCCACCCACATGTGGTATATTGTATGCCATGGATGATCTAGAGTAGGGTGCAAGGTGCAATTGCGAGGAATAATCGCAATGCGCCATCGGCCCGCCACTTCGAGCAGCCGTATGTCACTGCGCATCGTTGAGACTTGCGGACGGCGGGTATTCGCCGAAGAACGGCAGACTTACATCACCATTCGAGGTCTTTTCCGCCCTCCGCTATATCAGGAGGCAAAAAACACCAAAAAATATAGACGCGGCAGCATGCGACGATGACATCGCTTGTGCATCCGTGCACCTTGTCGCGATGAACAAGGCCGCAACCAGTCGGCCGCTGGCAATGCCGGGAAACGGCAGCCTAAAACGACCCTGGGAGGGGCGCATGGATCTTTTCGAGCACCAAGCCAAGCGGCTGCTCACGGACTACGGCATTCCGATGCCGATTGGCGAAACGGCACGTTCCGCTGACAAGGCCGGCCAGGCCGCGCGTCGCATCGGTGCGACTACCTTTGTCGTGAAGGCACAGATCCTGGCTGGAGACCGCAAAAAGGCTGGCGGCATCCGATTTGCTTCGACGCCTGCGGAGGTGGAAACAGCCGCTTCCCAGTTGATTGGCTCCAAACTGGTGACCAGCCAGACCGGTGGTGTCAGCGTGCCAGTTGAGGCTGTCCACATCGAGGAAATGGTGCGCGTCGCGCAAAATCTCTATCTCGCCATCACGATCGACAAACGCGCCGGACAGATCGTGCTCCTGGCATCCGACGAGGGCGGGGAAGATATTGAAAAGCGGGCACAGGATGGCGGGAGCAACATTGAGCGCTTGCCGTTATTGCTAGAAGGCAAGACACTGCAGGGTGATTTTGATGGCGCCGCTGGGCGCATCGTCAAAGACCCAAAGTTGCGCATCGGGCTGGTCACGATCATGCGGAATATGGCGGCGGCATTTGTCGGCCTTGATGCGTCTCAATTGGAAATCAACCCCCTGGCGGTGACCAAGGATGGTGCGCTTGTTGCCATCGATGCGAAAATGACGCTCGACGACAACGCGGTTTTCCGCCGACCGGATCTGGCAGCTCTGCAGGCCAGCAGCAAGGCTCCTGTAGACCCCTCCGAGCTTGAAGCGCAGCGTCATCAGATCAATTACATGGAACTTGAAGGTAATGTCGGGCTTGTGGTCAACGGTGCCGGGCTGGCGCTTATAACGCACGACCTTGTTGTTGACGCCGGTGGCCGTCCGGCCAACTTCATGGACATCCGCACGACCGCATCCAGCCTGGACATTGCGCACGGCTTCGGGGTGATCCTCAAGAATCCGGAGGTAAAATCCATCTATGTGAACGTGCACGGCGGTGGCATGCAGCGGTGTGACACGATTGCCGAAGGCATCGGCATTGCCATGCGTCGCTCTGGGCGCCGCGTTCCGATCGTCATTCGCATGTCGGGCAACAACGCAGCATTCGCTCATACTGTTCTCAACAATAACGGCGTCGTCTTCACAAGCGCCGATGACATGGCAGAGGGTGCTGCTGCAGCCGTCTCCGCCGCACAACGGGAGGCTGCTTAAATGGCTATTCTTGTCACTCCTGAAACCAAGGTCATGTGCCAGGGCCTGACAGGGCGGGCGGCCACATTTCACTGTGGGCGTATGCTGTCCTACGGCACCCAACTCGTTGCTGGTGTTGTGCCAGGCAAGGGCGGTCTCAAACATCTCGACCTGCCTGTATATGAGACTGTTGCGGAAGCCAAGGAAGCCACTGGCGCGAGCGCCAGTCTCGTTTTCGTACCACCTGCCAACGCCGCTGCTGCCATGATCGAGGGCATTGAAGCTGAACTCGACCTGCTGGTTTGCGTCACCGAGAGGATTCCGGTTCTCGACATGGTGCGCGTGCATCAGGCTCTGGCGGGATCACAAACACGCCTGATCGGGCCAAATAGCCAGGGTGTTCTGGCACCCGGTATCGGTCAGCTCGGCGTCATGACAACGGTTGACGCGCGCAAGGGCGGCATTGGCATTGCATCACGCTCGGCTTCTCTCACCAGTGAAGTGGTGTTGCAGACGACACGCGCCGGGCTTGGCCAGTCCACCACCGTCGGCGTGGGGGGAGATCCGGTGCACGGGATGACGCTCAAGGATACGGTGGAATTGTTCCTCGACGATGATGCTACGGACGGAATCATTGTGATCGGCGAAATCGGCGGGACCGACGAAGAAGATGTTGCAGCCCTCATTGCCGCGCGCAAGCCGACCAAGCCCATCGTGGCTCTTATCGCTGGGCGTCATGCTCCGCCCGAACGGCGTATGGGGCACGCCGGCGCACTCGCCACACAGGGTGTGGGTTCGGCTGCCGACAAAATAAGATCACTGGAGCAGGCTGGCGTTCTCATTGCGCCTGATGCCAGCCGCGTCGGCGAGGCGATGCGTGAAGCACTGATGTAGCGTCTTGACCACAGTGCTTGTAAGGAAATTTGAAGACACCACAGGCCGCTTCAGCTTTTGCTGCAGCGGCCTCGCTTTTCAATACGCACAGTTGTGATTGTTCAGAACTTTGTGGCTTCAGCGCCCGGCGCGGCGCACGCAGCACATCCAAACCTGAGCGGCTATCGCTGCCGGCAGCCAGAAGTAGGCATCGTAGGCGAAGGCCGGGATCAGCAGCACCGCACCAAGTGCGACACAAACGAGCCCAGTGTTGGCCACCACCGAATAGACAGCTTGTTTCACTCGCAGAACCCCCGTCCGAAGCGATTGTCAGCTGACCGCCAAGCACATGAAGCGCCCCTGGCGGCATCGAAAATCAACACCACTTCATATCAAGATACGCGAATTAAGAGTCGCGTCGAGTGCGAACCCGCAATAGGGAGCACCGCACAAACGCTTGACTTTGCGGCGCAATTAGCGACCCCAAGTTGCTAGCTTCATATAACTTCAATCGTGCAGCGCAGCATTGGAGCCGTAAAATTCAGCCAAACAGGCTTTGCATTGCACAATCCATGACTCTTTGATGGAAAAGTCCGGTTGAGAACAGCCCGCCAAGGACTGAATATCTTCTGATAAAAATCAGAAGATTTTTGCAGATGCGGTGAGTGAATTCCCCGTGATAAGCAAAAAAATGGCCCTGAATTTCCTACTGTGAGAATCAGATTTCGACTCTCATGGAAACCTCAAGCGCTTTTTTCAGCGATACTTCTCGTCAGGCGGTGAACGAACCAGCGCGCGGCATTCGGAGTATTATTCAGCGTGTGGGGGCCGAGCAGAGGAGCGCCTGAAGCACGTACCTACCCAAAATGGTGCGGACGGCGGGACTCGAACCCGCACGGCGGTTAAGCCTCGGGATTTTAAGTCCCGTGTGTCTACCAGTTCCACCACGTCCGCTAAAGCGTGCCACGAATTATGAGCTTCATTCCTGACGCTTTAAGTCTTTGATTTTGTGCAGGTCGTGACCGCAAAACCGCTACACACTTTTGCGCGACATGCACCTTAGATTTGTTGCAGGCCGTGATCGCAAAACCGCTACGCACTTTTGCGCGACATGCACCTTAGATTTGTTGCAGGTCGTGACCGCAAAACCGCTACGCACTTTTGCGCGACATGCAATGGCGCCCTGCTTATGCGCAATGTTCGGTCCGTGCGCAATATCCATCCGCCAAGATGCCCCAATGGCCGAGGCTCATTCATTAGGGTCCGGACC
>JBKEAX010000204.1:0-5589 GCA_047972825.1 Hyphomicrobiaceae bacterium
AGGGTGTCGTAGCGCGGCTCGTAGGCGGAAAACGCCTGTAGTGCGCCAAGATACGTCGGCGCCGCGACAAGTGCTGTATCGCCAGGTGTTATGAAAAGTTTGCCGAGAAATTCCAGCGCCTGTTGCGAGCCTGACGTAATGAGAATGTTGTCGGCGGAGGCAGGCACGCCACGCGAGCCCATGTGAGAGGCGATCCATTCCCTGAGCGGTCGATAGCCCTCACTCACCGAATACTGCAACGCCTGCGCGGCAAGCGCTTCATCGGCGAGAATGCCGTGATAGGCGGCGTTGATTGCTTCTTTTGGAAACAGTGCGGGGTCGGGAATGCCTCCAGCAAACGAAATGATGCCGGGCTGTTCGAGAAGCTTCAGAAGCTCGCGGATTTCGGAGGCACGCATGCCTTCCGCCCGGCTCGCGTAGCGCGGCTCATACATTGAAAAATCCGGATCCGTTCCCAGGAACAGGGTTTGGTCACCCCACCGCGCAGTGACACGCGGCGCCAATTATGTCAATCCTGCTGACCTTTTTGTCAATCGGCAACAACACGCCTGTGAATTTCCACGTGGCGTTCCGGTCAGCTAAAACCCGTTGGTCGAGCGCATGTTCCCGGCATTGCCCTGAGGCATCGTTCCACCACCAAGGGCACGCTGTTGATCGAAGCCGACGTAAACCGCATATTCACCCGGGCGCGAGCCTTGTGCGAGTGGGAAAGAAATCTCACGCACCGCCGAGAAATATCCGATCGGGTTATCGACGGCGACAGCCACATCCACTTTCATGGAATCTGACGCAATCTTCTGCTTCTGGCCATCGGTTACCATGATGTTGACAGGCAGCGTCACCGTGCCGGACTGGCCGCGTGGGCCAAGCAGTACGCGACCGGAGAACCCGTATTTGACAGTGACCTGACCAGCGCCAATGTGACACTCACGTGCGGTTTTGGTGATTTCGCCACGTTGCATCACGGCCAGGGCGTCCCCAGCCCGGCCGGGCTCATAAAACGTGATGTTGTTGTCTGTTGGCTTGGCCGTGAAGTTCGGGCAGCCGGGATTGATGCCACCGGTCACTGTCGTTCCGGGCATCGATGAACTGGCCTTCGCGGCCTTGAGCAGTTCTTCCTCGTTCACGCCACTCGAAGCCGTCGGCTCGGACGAACCGCCGCCAAACATGCCACCACCAAGTCCAGACGTGATCGATGACATCCCACACCCAGCAAGCAGCACGGATATGCTACCTACGAGCACAGACGTCGCTACGCGACGCTGGAATGCCGCCAAGGATTGCTTCATGACGCCCCAATCCGCATAATCGCGCCAGATCAACTGGGCGCGACAAGCCAATGAAACCCCCGTCCCCATAGCGGGAATATGGGACACAGCCTCCCCCAAGAGGCCTTGTTGTGTGTACCGACTCAATATCTACCACCCGAAGATCGCGTTAGCCAAGCTGGACCATTTAACCGCCTGTTGAGAGGCGACTTAATTCAATCGAAAGCTACCCTTTTAAATGACCGTGCGCCCCGAAAATGCTCCCTTCAATGCCCCGGCCAATGATCTTTCAGCGAAAGCTCCCAAAATGGAACCAAACGCCGAATTGCCGGCTCTCCGCCTCCTTCTTGCAGCCCCGCGTGGCTTTTGTGCCGGTGTGGACCGTGCCATCCAGATCGTGGAACTGGCGCTCGCCAAATATGGCGCCCCGGTCTACGTACGGCACGAGATAGTTCATAATCGATATGTTGTGGATACCCTCAAGGCGAAAGGCGCCATTTTTGTGGAGGAGCTGGACGAGATTCCCGATACCGGCCAGCCCGTGGTATTTTCGGCGCACGGCGTGGCCAAGGCCATTCCGGAGGCCGCCAACGCCCGCAATATGTTTGTGCTCGACGCTACCTGCCCGCTGGTGTTCAAAGTCCACTTCGAAGCCGAGCGCCACCACCGGGAGGGATGCGAGATTATACTGATCGGCCACGAGGGACATCCGGAGGTGGATGGAACCATGGGGCAATTGCCGGATGGTGCCGTCAAGTTGGTTGAAACCGTGAGCGATGCCGAGGCATTTGTTCCGATGGATCCTGCAAAGCTGGCCTACGTGACACAGACGACCCTGTCCCTTGATGACACCGCCGCCATCGTAGGCGTGCTGAAATCCAGATTTCCCCAGATCCGCGGGCCGCACAAGGAAGACATCTGTTACGCCACCACAAACCGCCAGAACGCGGTGAAAGCCATCGCATCCCAGATCGATTGCCTGCTGGTGGTTGGCGCGCCGAATAGCTCCAATTCGTTGCGGCTCGTTGAAGTGGGAACGCGGGCGGGCTGTGCCAAGTCGCGGCTTATACAGCGAGCTGACGACATCGTCTGGGCAGACCTTGAGGGCGCGCGGACGATCGGCATCACCGCCGGAGCCTCGGCACCGGAGGTGCTTGTGGACGAAGTGATCGAAAAATTACGCTCGCGTTTCAACGTTACCGTTGAAGTGGTTTCGACGGCAAAGGAAACCACCGCTTTCAATGTGCCTCGGGAGTTGCGTCCGCCGGCGGCTTGAGGCATTCGAAGCTAGACGATATGACGCGGCGCTTGCTTATTTGTGACGCGGCGGTCGCACTTGGCTCTCACCACACTCATCCGCTACACCAGCCCCACGCCCCCCACGACCATCCGCCTTCCCAATCAATACCGCCGAATTCAACTGCAACAGCGAGCACTCGACACGCATGGCCGTTTACACAGAAGTCACCGACGAGGATCTGGAAGCCTTCATCGCCGACTTCAGCATCGGTGAACTGTTATCGTTCAAGGGCATTGCGGAAGGCGTTGAGAACACCAACTACATTTTGCATACGACCACCGGCCCGTTCATTCTCACACTTTATGAAAAGCGTGTTGCGCGGGACGACCTGCCTTTCTTCCTGGGATTGATGCAACACTTGGCAGACAACGAGATCCCGTGCCCGCTGCCTGTCGCGAATGGCCGGGGCGAACTGTTAGGTGAACTTGCTGGCCGTGCTGCTGCCCTCATTACCTTCCTCGAAGGCTTTTGGGCGAGGCGGCCAAAAGCCGAACACTGCGCCCAGGTCGGCCAAGCGCTGGCGCAATTGCATCTGGCAGCACGAGGCTTCACACTGAAGCGGCGCAATGCACTCGGGCCCGATGGATGGCAGGCACTTTTCGCCCGCTTTGAAGACCGCGCCGATGAGATTGCGCCGGGTCTTTCAGAAACAATTTCCCGGGAGCTTGCCGAACTCAGCAATCTCTGGCCTAGCGACCTGCCTACGGGCGTAATCCATGCCGATCTGTTCCCCGACAACGTGTTTTTCATTGGTGACAAGCTATCGGGGCTCATTGATTTTTATTTCGCCTGCAACGACTTCCTCGCCTATGACCTCGCGATCTGCATCAACGCCTGGTGTTTCGAAAAGGACGCGGAACTCAACCTGACGAAATCGCGCGCGCTCATTCGCGGGTATGAGTCCGTTCGTCCCCTGGAACGAAACGAACGCGAGGCGATTCCTCTGCTGGCGCGGGGTGCAGCGTTGCGCTTCTTGCTGACGCGCACGTACGACTGGCTCAATACGCCAGCTGGCGCCATCGTCAAACCGCACGATCCACTCGCCTATCTCCGCCGGCTTCGATTCCACCGGTCGATCCCCTCGGTTGCAAGCTACACCGGTGAGGAAGCGCGATGACTGGTACCACGAGAAGTGCTGCGCGGGACCGGCAGGACGTGCCGGAGGTGGTTATCTATACCGATGGTGCCTGCTCGGGAAATCCTGGCCCCGGTGGCTGGGGCGCCATTTTGATGTCTGGGGCACATCGCAAGGAAATCAATGGCGGTGAGGCGTCGACAACCAATAACCGCATGGAGCTGTATGCTGCCATCGCAGCATTGCAGCAGCTGAAAGGGCCAAGCAAGGTAGCGCTTTATACCGACAGCTCTTATGTCAAAAACGGTATTACCCAGTGGATTCACGGCTGGAAGCGTAACGGTTGGCGCACGGCTTCCAAAAAACCGGTCAAGAACGCAGAACTCTGGCAGCAACTTGATGAAGCCAGCCGCCGCCACGATCTGGCATGGCATTGGGTGAAGGGGCATGCTGGCCATCCGGAAAATGAACGTGCCGATGAGCTTGCTCGCGAAGGCATGGCACCGTTTCAATCCTGAAAATTCAATGCCGCAAATTATGCAGGAAACCACCGAATATGGCGCCGACTCCGGGCTTGCAGCACGAAACTGCACCGCAAAGGTTGATTCCAGACATGGAACTGCGTGCGCGGCAATTTATATTCCATTAAGATCGCCAGTTGTTGCGAATGGGCAGGAAGCTCTTGTGTGGCAGCCAATCGAGCATCACCTCAAGCTTGATCTGAACCAATGCTCATAACACCCGCAAATCAAACAATTGACGCAACATCGTGATTTCATGAACACCCAATCAGCTTTGGTTGTTCATGTGGGCTTCAGGGACTTTCACGTATCCAGAGATATGGTTACTGAACGTACCTGAAACCGATTGCAGACCATCAGGGAGAAACCTTCCATGCCGTTCCTCGCCTATCTCGTGGCCTTTGCGACCGTATTTTTGTCTGTAGATGTTTCGCCCGCACGGGCTGAAACACTTTCAGGTGCCTGGAGTGGTGGTGGCTCCGTCGTGTATTCACACACCCGAGAGCGGGCCCGATGCAAAGCCAGGTTTTCGCGCGTTTCAGGTACGCTTTATCGTATGAGCGCGTCTTGTGCGACGCCCTCGGGCCGAGTTGACCAGACTGCTATGGTCAACCGCGTTGGCAAAAACCACTATGCAGGCAAATTCCGCAACCAGCAGTACAACGTGACGGGATCAATCAGCATCAAGCTCCGTGGCTCGACCCAGTATGTCAGATTGACTGGTGATGGCGGTGGATCAGGTTCATTCAAGATGCGTAAGCGGTGAAAAGTCCAATCACCTGCCGGATGCACTTCTGCTGCACCTTTTCGAATGGCCAAGGGAACCTGGCCATTCGTTTTTTTACGTCAACGCTCGTTTGTTCGAGAAGGTCTCGCGGTTCGTTGCGATCAGATCTTGTCGCCAATCATGGTGCACAGTTTTTCTGCGCTCGACTGGTCGTGACTGGAAGGCGCTTCTTCAACATTGAGGGTTTTCACAACGCCATCGTCAACCAACATTGCATATCTCTTTGAGCGAACGCCAAGCCCAGCCTTCGTCAAGTCAATGTCCAGTCCAATTGCCTTGGCGAAATCCGCTGAACCATCCGCCAGCATCTGGATCTTGTCCATGGCGCCTGTGTCCTTGGCCCAATAGTCGAGCACGAAGATATCATTGACCGCAGTGCATGCCACCGTATTGACGCCCTTTGCAGCCAAGTCATCCATATGATTGAGGAACCCGGGCAGGTGCTTTTGATGGCAGGTTGGCGTATAGGCGCCAGGCACCGCGAATAGTGCGACCCTCTTTCCCGCAAAAACCTCAGACGTGGAGACGGGCTTTGGACCGTCTGGCCCCATCACCGTAAAGGTTGCATCGGGGAGCTTGTCGCCAACCTTGATTGTCATATTTTTGTTTCCTCACTTAGCGTTTTGAGAGCATGGCCG
>JBKEAX010000208.1:0-5492 GCA_047972825.1 Hyphomicrobiaceae bacterium
GGAGCCTTGCGCTTGGCCGGAGCCTTCTTTGCCTTGGCGGCAACTTTGCGCTTGGCAACAACCTTCTTCTTGGCCGGAGCCCGTTTGGCAGCAGCCTTCTTGGCCGGAGCCTTCTTCTTAGCAGTCTTTCTAACAGTAGCCATCTTTCTCTCTCTCCCTCTTAGGTTCGAATAGCTCGAATCAGTTCGAACAAAAAAAATATGTGCAAGTTCTTCGATTTTGTTGACATGCAAAATGACAATGACCTCTATTTTTTTCGCCACACAGGTGAAAGTGTTGCGAATGCGCATCGTTTTTTGTTGTTTGAAGCGTTTCAAATTTGAAAAACGTTTGACGCAACGCGCATGACGTTACGTGAAATGAATTCGAAAACTCATTTTTTTGACCGACCGTGAATCGAAAATGTTTGTTTCGAAGGATCTGTGAATTGCATCTGGTTCGTTTTCACCGGCTTCCAGGAGAAGCAATTAAAGGAGCTGGTTTGCGAGGTACTTTTTGTTTCATGAATGAAAGCGACAATGCCTTTTGAATTTATCTCACCCAATTTCCAAGGGGGTGGCAGAAGTCTTTGTCTGGAGATTGTTCCAGGACCTGCCAAGGTGCAATTACCTTTCCAGGTCGTATTTCAAATCGCCGCTGCGTACCGGACTATTCGTGGTTATTGCGGGGGGATTGCCAAGGTGGCCAGGCGGTTCGTTCGCCTGCGGAGATCTTTTATGGCCACGGTCAATTGTTCCGGGGGGCTACTTGCCACGAAACTCATTTCGAACAGGGCGATCTTTTATTCAAAGGGCACGCCCAAATTCAGGCAGCTGGTGCATTGTGATTAATGCGAACGGATACGCGTTGGCAAATCTCCTGTCGTGGTTGGGTGAAATGCTGGTGGCCGGCAGGCTGCCCAGTTTTATTGTTATTATTGCTGGAATTGTTTGGATAGACGCCGGTTCAAGGGCTTTCAAATGGCCTTGATCGGATTGGCGGTGTGCGCCAGCAGCCATTGTTTTCTCTGTATTGCTGTCGGTTTGGATGGTTTTTTGGTTCCGGGCGACAGGAGTATTTGCCGGCGACAGGTGCATAGTGCATGCATTTAAAAAAGCGCCGGGGCATTGCCCCGGCGCTGCTCTGTATATGGCGTGTTCGAGCACCCTGATTGACTGACCCGGTGCACACGTCCAACTGATCTCACGCTAGATCGCGTACACTTCGGCTGAACAGGCTACTAGGCTGCGTTGGACAGGCGGGCCTGGAGGTCGAAGACGGCCATCATATAGCCGACACGGTCCTCCACGGCTTCGGCAAACAGAGAAAAGTAGCTGGCGTTCTCCGGTATGATCTCGCCAATTACTTCGCCGTATTCGAAATGCAGGTTCGCATCGTACTTGCGTGCGACCGACAGCATCTTGCCGTTTTCGGCCAAGCAGCTCATGAAGAGCAGATGAACGCCGCGATTTCGCGCAGAGCGAATGACGCGTCCCATCAGTTCAGTGCCAATGCCCTTTTGCTGGTATTGACCTTCGACTGAGAAGGCGGCTTCGGCTTCATGTCCCCAGACGTCGCCGATCTTCCTCAATTCGGCGGCGGCCCGCATCTCACCGTTAATGAAGTAGCCATAAACAATGGCTCCCATTTCAGACATGCGGCTTGCGTAGTCTTCGATGAATGCGTCTGAGACGCTGTGTGCGAACCTCATACGCCGTGCATGTTTATCGAGCCGCAGGAGGTGGTCGCGGAACTTGTCTGATTCCGTCGGCCAAAGTTTGCGGATCGTTCCTCCCCAGAATCGGTGCTCGCTCATGATGAACCTCGCTCTGGTTATCGTTTGTTTGAAACTGAACCCATATCGACATTAGTGGGTCCAATTTCATGTCAGCCACCTTCCTGGCTGAGTGCCGTTTATGGGTGGTGACCTCTACTTTGCATTGCACAATACGACAGATAGGCAGTATTAGTTTATTTTAAACAAAGGGATGTTCAAAAAAAGTTCCTCCGTGATGCTGCGGTGCGACATAATATTTACTACATCTGAACGATGATCATCTGTCGTATCCTTTGGTGGAGGTGGAAATTTCGGGCTTTTTTGGCGATGACCGAGGTGTGGTCTGGCGAGGCTCATGCGGAGCAATGCCAACAGCGCATACTAGGTTTGCGGTACACGAGAGCATTCATGAGTACGGGCGTTAGAGAGCGCTACGAGGAAAAAGTCCGAGCTGGTGAGATTGAGCCGGATCCGGTGCAGCGAAGCTTGGCTGATCGGCTGGATGGGCTAGCGGGTGCTCTGGAGAGCTGGACGCCGCCTGGAAAGGGGTGGTTTGCGCGCTTCAATAGAAGGCCCGAGCCGGCACCGCATGGCCTTTACGTTCATGGTGGGGTTGGACGTGGCAAAACCATGCTGATGGATTTGTTTTTCGAGACAGTCCAGTTCACGCCCAAACGCCGCAGCCACTTTCACGAGTTCATGGCAGAAGTGCACGAGCGGATCGCACACGCCCGGCAAATCCATTCGGGAGATCCGATACCCTTGGTGGCCACAGAGATGGCAGGCTCTCCAGGCTTGCTGTGTTTCGATGAACTCCATGTTACCGACATCGCCGATGCCATGATCCTGGGGCGGTTCTTCAAAGTGGTGTTTCAGCAGCATGTCGTTGTGGTGGCGACGTCCAACGCGATGCCGAATGAGCTTTACCAGAATGGGCTCAACCGCCAATTATTCCTGCCGTTCATTGATTTGCTTGAGGAGCGCATGGATGTCGTTGAGCTGGAATCTGCAAAAGACTTCCGGCTCGAAAAGATGGCAGGGCAGCCACTTTATTTTACGCCCAACGATGAGGCTGCGCGCGCTTCAATGGATCAGCATTGGGAACGGCTCACAGGGCATCAACAGCCAGAGCGTGCCATTCTGGACGTCAAGGGGCGGCAGGTGGTGGTGCCAGCGGCGGCTCCTCAGGTGGGGGTGGCGAGGTTTGAATTTTCAGATCTTTGTGAAAAGCCGCTCGGGTCCAACGATTACCTGGCCATTGCTCATACTTTTCATACGGTAATGATCGACGATATTCCGGTCATGGGGCCAGCACGGCGGGATCATGCCAGGCGTTTCATCAACTTGATCGATACGTTTTACGATAGCGGTGTTTGCATCGTGGTGTCGGCTGAAGCGCAACCAGACGACCTTTATCACAAGGGTGATGGGGCCAATCTGTTCACAAGGACGGCGTCTCGTCTGGTGGAGATGCGGTCAGTTGAATACGTCGCCCACCGTACCGATCAAGCAAATATGGCGCGGGAAACACTTTGAGTAGGGCTATTTGCTTCAGCCTGTTTGTTTTTTGTCTGAAACTTTTTTGCGAATACCATATCGCAAACTAGAAATGCCCTTTGCAGATTTCACTAAAATAATACTAATCCGCAAACTTCCTTTTCCCCTGCCATGGGCGCAATAATGAATGCATGACGTGACATTGAGGGCGTTGATGTCTCGGATGGCAGCACAGAGCATTTTAGCGGGGGCTAGCTCTGTGTTGCGGGAGAAGAGAGCGTTGAATTTCCTCCCAACGTTCTCTTTCTCCTCTTTTTTGTGGACGTTATTTTATGTGTCACGCAAAGGCTGAGCGGGTTATCGCATCAATTCAATGTTGCTGACTTCATGGCCATAATCATTGCGGTTCGGACTGCGGTTGGCCGAGCAGGGATGCAGTACCGATAACGATTACGCGCGCAAAAAAGGGCAGGGGATACATGTAATCCCCTGCCTGCTCAATTGTTCGCTGTATCAGGTATATGTGCCGCGCTTAAAGCGCGTTGCGAATTATGAGATTTGCTCCTGACACTTACATTTTTTGATTTTGTGCGTGCCGTTATTGCAAAACCGCGGCGCACTTTTGCGCGACAGCCATTAGATCGCATTCACTTCGTCTGAACAGGCTCTAGTTCCCTTTCAGGACGTCGACCAGCGTTGTGCCGAGCTTGGCAGGTGAGGGAGAAACACGGATGCCAGCGGCTTCCATGGCCGCGATCTTGTCATCAGCGCCGCCCTTGCCACCGGAGATGACAGCACCAGCATGGCCCATCGTGCGGCCCGGAGGTGCTGTGCGCCCGGCGATGAAACCAGCCATTGGTTTCTTGCGGCCCTTCTTGGCCTGCTCGGTCAACCAAGCGGATGCATCTTCTTCTGCCGAACCGCCGATCTCGCCGATCATGATGATGGATTCGGTTGCCGGGTCGTCGAGGAAGAGATCAAGCACATCGATGAACTCAGTGCCCTTTACCGGGTCACCGCCAATGCCAACGGCTGTCGTCTGGCCAAGGCCCTCGTTGGTGGTCTGGAAGACGGCTTCATAGGTCAGCGTGCCTGAGCGTGAGAGAATGCCCACCGAGCCCTTCTTGAAGATGTTGCCGGGCATAATACCGATCTTGCACTCTTCAGGGGTCAGCACTCCTGGGCAGTTCGGACCCACCAAGCGCGAGTTCGACTTTTCAAGCCGTGCCTTGACTTTCACCATGTCCATTACGGGCACGCCTTCGGTGATCGCAACGATCAGCGGAACGTCCGCATCAATTGCTTCGATGATGGCGGCAGCAGCGCCGGCGGGCGGTACGTAGACAACTGTTGCGTTGGCACCGGTTTCCTTCACACCTTCGGCGACAGACTTGAAGATCGGCAGCTTCTCGCCGCCTTTGCCGGTCCACGTCTCACCGCCCTTTTTGGGATGAATGCCGCCGACCATCTGCGTGCCGTGGTAGGCGAGCGCTTGCTCGGTGTGAAAGGTGCCGGTCTTGCCGGTCAGGCCCTGAACCAGAACCCTGGTGTCTTTGTTGATCATGATGGACATGTGGCGTTTCCTTATTTTTTAGCGAGAACGTCTTCGATGAAGGGATTGCAGACCTGGACGGAGCCGTAGGCTTGTCCGTGACTAAGGTCTTCGGAGTAAACAGTCGCGGCACCCAAGCGCTCAGCTGCGGCGATGATGGTGCCGTCCCGATGGGAAATCTGGTAGCGTTGCGAAACGTCGACACCGGCGAGAATGAGGTTCTCATCGACTGCAACGAACGGTCGCCGTGTAAGAAGCTGTACCCACCGCCTGGCCACCTCAGGTTCCAGGGGGACAGAACCTTTCTCCACTGAATTGGCATAGAACTCGGCAAGCACTTGGCCGCTTGTGCCGAATGCCGCTGTCAGGAGGCCGTGCGCGATCTGCCACTTGGCGGGTTCGTCAATCCGGCCATTTGCGGCGTAGATCAGAATGTTGGTGTCGAGGAAGCACTCAGCGCCTGCGATCAAAGCGGGGCTCCCCTGAATAGGTGTCCTCGCGGCTTGGCCGCCAATCTCCCATGCGTGCCGTGCTCCCCCGTGAGAGCCGCAAGAGTTCCTCGGTTACCTCGTCGAACTGTGCCTCCTGCTCGACAAGCTTCTTGAGGTACTCCCTGACCATCTCGTTGACGCTGGTCCTCCGCATGGCGGCAAGCACGCGTGCCTTGTCGAGCAGATCCTCATCGAT
>JBKEAX010000234.1:0-2784 GCA_047972825.1 Hyphomicrobiaceae bacterium
GCCACGCCGAGAACACCAAGGAAGACGACCCCAGGAAGATGCACGAGCCGCTGTGCGTATGCGAAATCCAGATCACCATTGGCCATGCCATACCGGGCTGCGATTTCGGCGAGTAGAAACAGTACAAGCCAGAACAGAAACGCGATGAGGCGTGTTGTTCCTTTCACAAGAGAAATGCGCACGGCGTAGGCGATGAGCAGTGTGATCCAGGCAGCATCGGCAAGGCCGGCCAAGATGATCGCCTGGTCTAATCCGAGTAGGCCGATGATACGGGCTGCTGCCCATAACCCTGCAAGCAGATAGAGTGCACGCCCGCGCAACCGCGGCGTGCCGGTCCATTCGGGTATGGCGGTGGTCAAGAAGCCGATCAAAGCGGCACCGAATGACCCGACGATCATTTCATGCGCATGCCAGAATCCAGGAGGGGTTGTGTTCGAAAACGGAAGCTCGAAGTGGTATACGGCCACCCAGACGAACGGCCAGAGTGCGGCATGAAGCGCAGCCAGAGGAAAGAAAAGGCGAAACCCTTCGTCGCCCAGGATATTGAGGGTTTGGCGCCAGGCTCCGCTGCGGTGTGTCACAACTTCTTGTGTCATGCGACATGCCGCTCGTCGATGTCGTGGAGGTGAGCGAACAATGGATCACTCTTCAAATAGCGTTGCATGAGGGAAAAAATTGCTTCATCGCTGCGTGCGTTGCGTTCGAGCGGAACGATCCGCTCTCCGGCAATGCCGCGAACTCGCTCATCGAGCACGACGATCCGGTCTGAAACGCGGATCGCTTCTGAGAGATCGTGAGTTACAAAGAGACCCGCGAAACGGTTCTGCTGTGCTGCCCCGACTACGATGTCCTGCATTTGCCGTTTGAGTGCAACGTCCAGTGCCGTAAAGGGTTCGTCAAAGTAAACGAAGTCTGGTTCCACGACCAGAGCCCGCGCAATGGCTGCCCTTTGGCGCATGCCACCTGATAGTTCGATTGGATATTTGTCGAGGTCGCGCACATCAAGGGAAACTGTGTTGGCCGCCGCCTCCGCCCTGAGCGCCCTTTCAGTACGTGATACGCCACCAAGTCGCAGCGGATAAGCAATGTTTTCACCTGCCGTTGCCCAGGGCAGCAGGCGGGGCTCCTGAAAGATCATGCCGTGTTCGCGGTAAGTGCGAACAATGCGTCCCTGCTGCGGCTCGATCAAGCCTGCTGCGATATGGACGAGTGTGCTCTTGCCGCAGCCCGACGGGCCAACGAGCGCTGCAATCTCACCGGCAGAGATGGCAAGGCTCACGGAGTCGAGAACTGTGCGGCCGAAATAGGCGTGTGTGATGCGGTCGAGTCTCAAGGGTATCATCGCTTGACACCCCATGGTCGGGCGGCCTCGCGCCAGCGCTCGAACTCAGAGCGCACGGGGTGTACGAGCCCGTATTCTACGATGATGATGGCTGCGACGATGAGGACAACCCACCCGATAGATTCGGCAACGTCGAGATTGGCTCGTGACATTGCCAGGGCAAGACCGATGCCGTCGATGTTGGCTAAGAGTTCGGCCATGACCGACACCTTGAATGATGTGCCAAGCGCTATGGCGAGCGAGGGGAAATAATGCCCCGCGACTTGCCGCATGACGATGGTCCATATGCGTTGAATGGGACCAGCGCCGAACGCCTTGGCCATTTCCTCCAGTGATCTGTCGCGCGTTGCAACCGCCTCGGCAACATTGGCAAAAACGAGGGGGAAAGCAGCGACAAGAGTGGTCGTCAGTACTGTGCCGCGTCCTGATCCGAACCAGATCATGGCGAGCACGATCCAGGCAATGGGAGGTATGCCAAGTATGATCGTGAGCAGTGGCCGGGCCAGGCGCATTGCGGCAAAGGAGTAGCCAACCGCAAGTCCGACCAGCCCGCCGATCAGTGCCGTCAGGATGAACCCCTCAAATGCGCGCTCTGATGTTGCTGCAGCCAAGCGCCAGGTTTCTGGAGATTGAAGCAGTTTCCAGGTTGCAATCAGCGTGGCGATCGGAGATGGCAGAATGAAATCGCCATAGGCCTCGTGACCATATTGCCAGACCGCGAAAAAGAGCGAAATTCCGGCGACACCAACCCAGCCTGACCAGAAAAACCGACCCAGCCTAGCAAGTCTATCGAGAAACGCAGCGTTCATGGGGCCGGACCCTAAAGATAGAAACCGTCATCGGGTAAGCGGCCGCCGACATAGCCGGGGTTGGCTTCCAACAAAGTTTCTATCACGCCTTCGATCGGTTTGCGCGCTTCGTGCGCAGGCGTGGCGACGAGGCGGCTAAAGGCAATGGACTTTTCAATGACCGGCCACGGCAGGCCGAGCTGGCTGACAGAATTATTGGCGGCGCGAGCCGGGTTGGCGTTGACATCTGCTGCGGCGTTTGTGAGGCCGATCTGGATTTCCTTGATGAGGTCGGGATGCTCGTTCCTGAAATGGTCGGTTACAGCGAGCCCTGCTTGTGGCAGGCGCGTTTCACCGTCTCTCATCTTTGCCCATTCTGTCTGCAAATCGATAACGCGGTGGATGGTTTTGCCAGCGATGGCACCTTTGACGATTGCTGCTGAGGCGGCAGGCTCGGGCACAAGCGCTGCGTCGACCCGGCCAAGGACGAGGAGCTGCATCGCTTCAAGCGGTGTTGCCGTTGCTGTGATCTCAATATCGGTTTTTGGATCTATGCCTTGAAACTTCAACAAACGGTGCAGAATAAGCGTCGGCAGTTCATGGGGAAACAGTGCGGCGAGTTTGCGCCCCTTGAGTTTGTCAAGCGAGGTGAGG
>JBKEAX010000241.1:0-2210 GCA_047972825.1 Hyphomicrobiaceae bacterium
CAAGCATGGGAAAGCGGCGGATCTCTTCCAGATAGCGCGTGAGCCCACCAGAACCCGCAGTAACGGTTGGTAGTGCCTTGGTCGTCATCTCGTGTCGTCCCTCGTTTCCAATTTCGTGGTACATCAAACTAACGTGCGTCGCCCGGTGTTTCCGTCGCATTGCACGCGATTAGTCCACACGAACGTTTTCACGCCGTGCGCATTGAAGATCTTCCACGGTTCGTGCACGTGTTCAACGCAACACGCCACAAAACAATGTGTGTATTATGTTACGGTATTTCAATACTCCGTGAAAAGCTAAGTTTAGCAATTGAATCAATTATTTGATGGTTTTTGGTGCCTTGTTTGTAGCAAGGCGCAATTGGCGTTCGGAGCTGCCGTCTGGCACAAGCCATCGGTAAATTTACACGGCAGCCTTCAATTTTTTGCAGGCTTAGCTGCTGGGTTGAGGATCACGTCTCAGCGCATTGATCAGCCCGGCCAGATCCGCGGGCAGAGGACTTTCAAAAATCATCTGTTCACCCGTTTCAGGGTGCACAAAGCCCAGTTCGGTGGCGTGCAATGCCTGCCGCCCCAATGTCTTCAACGCGTCGGCTTGCTTCGCGGTGAACAGTCGCGCGGATGCTCGAAAACCTGACCCATAAAGGTCATCACCAAGGATGGGATGCCCGATATGCGCCAGATGCACGCGTATCTGATGGGTGCGTCCTGTTTCCAGTTCGAGTTTGAGCAAGGCAGCGAGAGCGGATTGAGAGTCTTGCAGGGCGAGGGAGGGTGCTGCGCCTGATTTGCGATGTGACAGTCGGTTTGAGGTTGCATCGCTTTCAAGGGACAACTTTTCGAAAACTTCGAGCACTTCGTAATGTGTGATGGCAACGCGGGCATTGGCTTCGGCCGCCCCCTCCCGCACGGCAATCTTTGTCCTGTTGTGCGTCGAGCGGCCGAGTGGCAGGTCGATCGTGCCACGCGTACGGTCCGGCGCGCGCCAGCACACGGCGCGATAGGTGCGGATCAACCGTCCATCGCGGCCATGCGCGGCAAACTGATCTGCGAGCGCGTGATGCGCCATATCGGTCTTGGCAACGACGAGCAGGCCGGAGGTATCCTTGTCAAGCCGATGCACGATACCCGGTCGCCGGACCCCGCCAATGCCAGACAAACTGTCCCCGCAATGCGCAATCAGAGCATTGACGAGCGTTCCAGTCTCGTGGCCAGCAGCGGGATGAACGACCACGCCGGCCGGTTTGTCGACGACGATTAAATGTTGGTCCTCGAACACGACATTGAGCGGAATGTGCTCTCCTTTGGGCTGTGGATCGAGAGGTGGTGGAACGTTCACCTCTATAACGTCTCCCGGTTTGACCCGGTGCTTGCGCTCCCCTATCGTCCGGCCGCCCACACGCACGTTGCCTTCGTCGATCAGGGCCTGAACCCGTGCCCGGGAAAGGGCGGGCAGCAGGCGCGCGAGCAATGCATCGATGCGTTGCCGGTCGTCGGCCGCATCGACGGTGACTTCAAAAATCTGCCTGCCCCCGTCAGCCATGGCGGGTAAAATCTCCTGCTGTAATAAAGGACTTACGCAACATGGCCGCAGACGAAGAGGACATGCCGTTCCGCTGGTCTTTATTCCTTCCGGCCAAGAATGACACGCCATCGCTGCGTGGACTGAAATATGCCGTCATCGGAATGGGTGTGATCCTGATTCTCGGATTCTTCGTAATTCTTGGGCGCATCGTTTATCTGACCTCGCGCATGGATGCGAGTGTTCCGATCGGTGAGGCGCTCACGCTGAGTATGCCCAAAGGCGCTGATGTCGTGACCATGGCGCTCGACGGCAACCGGCTGGCGGTCCATTTCACGGGGCCTGAGGCTGGGGAGCGTGCCATCAAGATCATTGACCTGCGGACTGGCCACACGATTTCGCACCTCCGTCTTGAGGCCGTTGCGGAGCCGCCAACAGCGCCAGAAACTACGGGAAGACCCGCGTCTGGGAATTAACCTTGGGCTGCATATGTGCAGCTTGGCCCGCAAGTCTTGGCTCCGCACAAGCAACAACCGCAGAAACATACCAAGCCACATCCATCGACGGGACTTGATAACAAAGCATGTCTGACATATAGCTGGCCGCCGCGCTGTCCCGTTCGTCTAGTGGCCTAGGACACCAGCCTCTCACGTTGGGAACACGGGTTCGAGTCCCGTACGGGGCGCCA
>JBKEAX010000254.1:0-9005 GCA_047972825.1 Hyphomicrobiaceae bacterium
CCGACAGGTTCCGCAGGGCGCTGAAGGCTGCGCCGCTCGGCCGGCCATTCATCCCCATGCTACGCCGCTTCGGCCTCAAGGAACTGGCAGCGATGCTGGAGCTTGCACCAGCACGGCTGCCGGATCCGGCAACCTACGACGGCCCGGGCGAAGCACGCACGGAAGGGGAGCGTCGCGCCCGCGTCATCCTGCTGGCGGGATGCGCCCAACCAGTGCTGAGGCCTGAAATCAACGACGCCACCATCAGGCTGCTGGCGCGGCGCGGGGTCGATGTGATGGTTGCCAACGGTTCGGGGTGTTGTGGCGCGCTTGTGCATCACATGGGCGAAGAAGAGCAGGCGCTGCAACAAGCCCGGCAGAATGTCGATGCATGGACCAAAGAGATGAAAAAGGCGCCGGTTGACGCCATCATCATTAATGCATCGGGTTGCGGCACCACCGTGAAGGACTACGGCTACATGTTTCGCAACGACTCCGAATATGCCGAGCCTGCCGCCAGGGTTTCGGAACTCACCCGCGATGTCAGCGAATTCCTGATGGATTATGACCTGGGGCCCCCCGTGCGCTGGTCGAGCCTGCGCGTCGCCTATCATTCCGCATGTTCGTTGCAGCACGGTCAGCGCGTTACTGACGAGCCAAAAGCGCTCTTGAGTAAAGCAGGCTATACCGTTGTCTCGCCACCGGAAGGGCATATCTGCTGCGGCTCTGCTGGTACATACAACATCATGCAGCCCGACCTTGCCACGGAACTTCGCACCCGCAAGGTCAAGAACATACGTTCGGTAAAGCCCGATGTGGTTGCCGCGGGAAATATCGGCTGCATCGCGCAATTGCAAAGCGGCATGGACATCCCCATAGCCCATACTGTCGAGTTGCTGGATTGGGCATATGGCGGCCCCGTGCCGCATGGACTCGAAGCACTTGAAAGCTACGTGTCTGATGTGCCCAAGCCGCATCCAGTCGCCAAATCGTTCTTGCGCATCTAGAGGCGGACCCTTGACTTGACATTGGCGCATTTCCGAAGTGCTCTGCGGGCGAATGCGCGGCAATTCGTGCATTTGAATCCTGATCCGTCAGATCAACGGCCTGAATGATAATCGAGCTTCCCGAAATTGCCTGCGTGTTGATCCACGGCCGCAACCACGAATTCGCACGTGGTCTGACTGCCCGGCTCTTTGCGCCCGATGAGATCTTCGACATGAAAACGCTGTCAGCGGCGGAGCTGCAGCGCATCGTTCGGGCGCGTGTCGTAGCGGGAGACATGACCGCCATTATCGAAGCCGGTTCGCCACCGGGAGCGCATAAGCTGCGTGTGGCGCTCGCCAGTATCGCGCGTGAAAACTACGCCCGCCGTTTTGCCATCATCCTGCCGGGAACCAAGGCCGGCGAGCCGAATATTGAAGAGCGGGTGAAAGCGGACGGTTATCGCGAGGTTTTCGACATTCCTGCCGATGCACTTGACGACCTTGGAATTGCTCGCAACAAAATGCCAACGGACAGGCGCACCGAAAAGGGCCCGTTCGACATCATCGGTGATGTTCATGGATGTTGCGATGAATTGGAATTGCTCCTTGAGCGGCTGGGCTATCAGGTAAGCTGGCACGATGATGGCGCCAACGGGCGCCGCCCGTCCGTGATCCCGCCCAAGGGTCGGCGTGTCATCTTCGTAGGTGATCTGGTGGACCGGGGCCCGCGCTCGCGCGATGTGCTGGCAATCGTGCACGCGATGGTCATGGGTGGATCAGCCCTGCTGGTACCGGGCAATCACGACGTAAAGTTTTTGCGTTGGCTCGAAGGCGGTAAGGTCGCCATGACACATGGCCTCGACCAGACGGTTGCCAGCCTGAAGGGGGCGAGCGACCAGTTTCTCGCTGACGTGTGCGCGATGCTCAAGCCGCTGTGGAGCCATGTCTGGGTTGATGGCGGCGCTCTGGCGGTCGCCCACGCCGGTATACTCGCAGCCATGATTGGACGCGCCACGCCACGCGTACGCCGGTTCTGCCTGTATGGCGATACAACCGGTGGCCGCGACGAAGCGACAGGGTTGCCCATCCGCTACCACTGGGCTCTTGATTATGAGGGAGAAACCGCCGTCGTCTACGGCCACACGCCCGTACCGGACGCCGCATGGGTCAACAATACGCTGTGCGTCGATACCGGCTGCTGCTTTGGCGGCAAGCTGACGGCGCTGAGGTGGCCGGAACGCGAGATTGTTTCGGTGCCCGCTGCCACCGCATATGCTCCAATGCTGCGCTCGTTTGGGCACCCCCCGCCGCGTCCAAAGTGATGCCTTCCAACTCAAGTGAAAACAAGTCGGCGCTCTAGCGGCCATGAATATGGAAATCAAATCAGCGGGTTATTCAGGATTCCCATGGAACTGAAGCAGTTCGGGGCGCATGGTGCCCACAACGCTGTATGCGCACATTTCCTCCATTTGACGCTGAACGATTGCCGTGGCTTTCCCCTCAACAGGTGATCCGCTATAAGCGGGCCAAATCAAATCCGTCGGCGCGAGCCGAAAACGAGGCGCTCTCCCGATCATGGCTAAACCAAACAAAAAAGCCGGCCCGGCGGCCCGGCTGCCGAAAGGCTTTCGTGACATCGGCGCGGCTGAACTGGCCGCCACAGCGCGCATGCTTGAAACGATACGCCGCGTCTACGAGACGTACGGCTTTGAACAGCTTGAAACCCCGGCGATCGAATACACCGACGCTCTGGGCAAGTTCCTACCCGATCAGGACCGTCCCAACGAAGGCGTGTTTTCGTTCACTGACGATGACGGCCAGTGGTTGTCGCTGCGCTATGATTTGACCGCCCCGCTTGCACGCTACGTAGCGGAGAACTATCAGGCCCTGCCCAAGCCCTTCCGCCGCTATGCGACGGGTCTTGTCTATCGCAACGAAAAGCCCGGTCCCGGCCGCTTCCGCCAGTTCACCCAGTTCGATGCCGATACCGTCGGCACTGACAACCTTGCAGCTGATGCCGAGATTTGCATGCTGGCCGCCGACACGCTCGAAGCGCTTGGCATCAAGCGCGGCGATTATGTGATCCGGGTCAACAACCGCAAGGTTCTGGATGGTTTGATGGAGTCCGTCGGTATTGATCTCGTCAACGATACCACGCGTCTGGCCGTACTGCGCTCGCTTGACAAACTCGACAAGTTTTCGCGTGAGGATGTTGCTCTTCTGCTCGGTCCAGGGCGCAAGGACGATTCGGGCGATTTCACCAAGGGTGCAGGGCTGGGCGACAAGCAGATTGGTGCGCTTTTGGACTTTGTTCTGCAATCCAAGACCGGCGGGACAGACCCGGGCGCCAAGATCCGCGACAGCGGTTTTGAAGTTTCTGGAATGTTTGAAACGGGCTTGGACGAACTTGGACAGATCAACACCCTGGTCAAGGAAGCTGGTTATGACAATGATCGCATATTGATCGACTATTCCGTCGTCCGCGGCCTTGAATATTATACCGGTCCTGTCTTCGAGGCAGAGCTGACTTTCCAGGTGAATGATGAAAAGGGCAACCCAGTCCGCTTCGGTTCGGTCGGCGGCGGTGGCCGGTATGACGGCCTCGTTGAGCGCTTCATCGGCCAGAAGGTTCCAGCAACAGGCTTTTCCATTGGCGTGTCGCGTCTGGCTGCTGCACTCAATGTTCTCAACGCAGCAAATGAAGAATCCGCCCCCCCGCTTGGTCCCGTCGTTGTCCTGGTGATGGATAAGGGCGAACTGCCGCGCTATCAGCGCATGGCTAAGGAATTGCGTGATGCGGGTATCCGCGCCGAAATGTATCTCGGCACCTCCGGCATGAAGGCGCAGATGAAATATGCCGACAAGCGTGGCGCTCCTTGCGTTGTCATCCAAGGTTCTGATGAGCGCGATAAAGGCGAAGTGCAGATAAAGGACCTGATCGAGGGCGCCAAGGCGGCCAGAGCAATTGCCGACAACAAGGAATGGAAGGAAAGCCGTCCCGCGCAGGTCTCTGTCAAGGAAACAGAGTTGGTGGAAAGCGTGCGCGACATACTCGCTCGCCATGGCGGCGCAGTTTGATGGCGGCGCTGGTGGAATGCGCTGTACTATGGCAGCAACACGAATAATGACAGACCCGGCTTGAGGCAGAATGGTCGCAGAAACAGCAAGAAAATTCGATGCGCTTGAGGCGCAGGCCCAAAAGATGATGACCGTCTTCATGAAGGCGGACTACGAGGCCGTTGCACCCGCTATCATCCAGCCGGCCAGCGTATTCCTGGACGTGATCGGCGAGACGTTGCGCGCACGCACGTATGTCTTCACTGACCCAGACGGCGAAGAGCTATGTCTGAGGCCCGACCTGACGGTGCCAACCTGCCGCTTGCACATCGAGCGACACGACGATCCCACCATCCGCGCAAAATACTGTTACAACGGTTCAGCATTCCGCTTTCAGCCAGCGGATGCATCTGTCGCTCACCCGCGCGAGTTCCGTCAGGCCGGCATAGAACTGTTTGGCGCAACCGACCGGGCCACTGCTGAAGCCGAAGTGGTCGTCACGGTCATCAATGCCCTGAAGGCGGCGGGCGCGACCGAATTCAAACTGCATATCGGCGACCTTGGTCTGTTTCGTGCCCTGCTTGATGCCGCTGACATGCCGTTGAGGTGGCGCCGCCGGTTGATGCACCAGTTCTGGCGGCCTGATGCTTTCCGCACCGAACTGAAGCGTTTGACGACCGCGGCATTCGAGATGCACCGCAACCTTCCCAGCGATCTGTTGAACGGGCTCGATCCCGAAGACCAGCCCGCGGCTGAGAAGCAGGTCGCAGACTACCTGGAATGTCGCGACATTGAACTTCAAGGCACGCGCTCACTATCGGAGATCGCCGAAAGCCTGTTGTCGATCGTTGCCGATGCCAAGACACAGCCTTTGTCGGCAGATACTGCAAACCTGCTTGAAAGCTATGTGCGCGTTGTGGCACCGGCTCGCGCCGCCGGTGCCCGCCTGAAAGACCTCCTGCGCGAAGGCAATATCGATATTTCTGAAGCGTTCGATGCCTATCAGCGCCGCCTGCAACTCCTTGCCGATGCGGGTGTCGATGTAACCCATGCAGAGTTCGAAGCAGAGTTCGGTCGCACATTGGAATACTACACCGGCTTCGTATTCGAAGTGGTCTTGCCTGGCCTGGGACGACAAAGCCCCGTTGCCGGTGGCGGGCGTTACGACACGCTGCTGCGTCAGTGTGGAGCTGAAGAAGACGTTCCCGCAGTTGGCGCGGCAATACATACCGAGCGACTGCTCGCGGCGCTTACCGGAGACGTGTGAGAATGAACACCGATACTCTCGTACTGGCCGTACCCTCCAAAGGGCGGCTGATGGAACAGGCCATCGAGGTGTTCGCTGAAGTCGGCCTCAACCTGCGCAAAGTGGGCAAGGAACGCGGCTATCGTGGTGAGATAGAAAACCTGGACAACGTCGAGGTTGCTTTTGTCTCCGCATCAGAGATTGCCCGCTATTTGAAGACCGGGCAGGCGCACTTGGGGATTACGGGTGAAGACCTGGTGCGCGAGCAAATGAGTGACTGGAAGACGCGCGTTGAAATATTGAAGCCGCTGGGCTTTGGCCATGCCGACGTCGTTGTTGCCGTACCCGACTGCTGGATTGATGTGCGCGTCATGGCAGACCTCGACGAAATCTCAGGAGCCTTCCGTCAGGCGCACGGCCGTTGGTTCCGGGTTGCCACCAAATACATCAAGCTCACGCATCAGTTCCTCGCTGCGCGTGGGTTGACCGATTTTCGAATAATCGAAAGCCTTGGAGCCACCGAGGGAACGCCCGCGGCCGGCGCTGCGGACTTCATTGTCGATATAACCACGACCGGGGCGACGCTGAAGGCGAATGGCTTGAAGATTCTCGACGACGGCTTGATCCTGAAATCACAGGCGAACCTAATCTCATCACGCGTCGCCGAATGGACACCGCGTGTTCGCGAAGCACAAAACATTATTCTGGAAAAGCTTGGTGTCTAGAGCATGTTTAGCTGAAGTGTGGCGCGGTTCAGCGTGAAAAACATGCCTCAAGCAAAGAGCATGTTTAGCTGAAGTGTGGCGCGGTAGAGCCGTGAAGAACATGCTCCAAATAAAAGAAAATAGAGCGCGTGCGCGTCACCGTGAAAAGTGAACACGATCCAGAATCCGAAACAGGCGATTACCAGGGTGAACAAATAAAAAGGGACGCCCGGCGAGAGCGTCCCGAAACGGCTGTTCGGGTGGAGTATGCCAACCCGAACCTGTGCTCGCCTCACTGTTTGGAGTCGAGCAGCGCCTGGATCTCACCACCAATTTTGTCAGCTTCGGCGGTTTCCTTGGCGTCGCAACGGGTTTCCATGTCGCCCAGCATCTTTTCGAGCTTGTCGAGGTCAGCGTCATCGAGCTTTTTATTCTCGGCGGTCTGGGCGAGGTCAAAAGCCTTTTGCAGGCATTCTTCAACAACAGGGTCGGCTGGCGCGGCAGCGGCATCGGCTCCTGAGGGGCTGTCCTGCGCGAAGGTCGCGCCTGTAAGCGCCGCGGTGACTGCGGCAGCAAGGATAAGACGCTTGATCATTTTGGGTGGGTTCCTCTGTTATAGTTCGCAGACATTCCACGAATAGCAGGGATTTGATCCTTGAATATGGCATCCCGTGGGCGGTTTGACGGCGCCGGGGCGGTAATCCGCATAAGATATGCTCTTATGGCTTTTTTGCTGCCATGTGCCGGTCCGGCCAGCCGGTCAGCAGGCGGGTCAGCTCCGGAACAAGTTCATGGTAGCTGTCGATCAAGGCGTCCGGCTCCAAAGCGGCCATGGGTGTGTCCGTATATCCAAATGTTACGCCGACCACCGGGACGCCCGCTGCGCGAGCGGTGGCCACGTCAACCTGGCTATCCCCGACCATAACCGAACGGGAGATATGGCCGCCCGCGCGCTCGATCGTTCCAGACAGGTGGCGGGGATCGGGCTTCGATACGTCGAGCGTATCGCGTCCAACGATGGCGGCGAAGTGTTCGGTGAGACCCAGCTGAGAGAGCAGCTTTAAGCTGAGACATTCCCGCTTATTGGTGCAAATAGCAACGCGAGCGCCTTGCGCCTTGAGGCTCGCCACCGCCTCCATGGCATGCGGGAAAGGGCGGCTGTGGTAAGCGATGTTGGCTTCATAGTGGTCGAGGAACTTTGCCAACAGTTCCAGGTTCTCGCTATCTGACCTGCTTTGGCCGTGTGATGCCTGAGCTTCGACGATCATCCGCAGGGCACCAAAACTGATCCAGGGCCGCAGCGTTGCAGCGGGCAACTCCGGGAGTGATAGGCTGGCCAGAACGTGGTTGGCCGCTCCCACAAGATCAGGGGCAGTGTCAATCAACGTCCCATCCAGGTCAAAGACGATGGTCGTGTCGCAAAATCGCTTGTTGCTCACGGGTGCATTAAACCTGTTTCAGCTCTTGCCAGCTGGCGTGTTGCCGGTTTGCTGGCTGAATTGCGGCGTTTTGGGGCCAATCCAGGCCTTTGATGTCCCGGACCTGCGGACTTGTAACCCCGAACCCTACTCATTACACAAGTCCCAATATAGGTCAGGGACCCGGGCCGGGTCATGCCCCATACCGGTAATGGGCCGTGCGGGGCGGTGCTGAATCGTGCCGCGCCATACGTTGGCCCGGCTGTTAAGCGAATGCCCGTCAGAAAAGTTGGGAATGGCACATGCAACAATCTAAGGTCAATTTGGTTCGCGATCGCGCTTACATCGATGGGGCATGGGTTGGGACCCCGACATCCCCAGTTCTTAACAAGGCGACAGGAGAGACGATCAGCAAGGTGCCCGACTGTGGTGCCGCCGAAACCCGCGCGGCAATCGAGGCGGCCCACAAAGCGCTACCTGCGTGGTCAGGCCTGCTCGCCAAGGAGCGTGCAGCCATCCTCCGCCGCTGGTATGATCTCATCATTGCACATGCCGATGAATTGGCCTTGCTGCTGACGCGTGAGCAGGGCAAGCCGCTGGCCGAAGCCAAAGCCGAGATCATATACGGAGCGGCATTCGTTGAGTTCTTCGCTGAGGAAGCCAAGCGCATTTATGGCGAGACAATTCCCAGTCCCAAGCCCAATGCGCGCATTCTCGTCATCAAACAGCCAATAGGCGTTATTGCCGCCATTACGCCGTGGAATTTTCCAAATGCCATGATCACCCGCAAGGTGACGCCTGCACTCGCTGCAGGCTGCACAGCCGTCGTCAAACCCGCCGAAGATACACCGCTGTCTGCCCTGGCGCTGGCGGCCCTCGCCGAGCAGGCCGGCGTGCCAAAAGGCGTGCTTAACATCGTCACCGCCACAGACCCTGCGCCGGTTGGCAATGAACTGACGTCGCACCCGCTTGTGCGCATGGTCACGTTCACCGGTTCGACCGAGGTGGGCAAACTGCTGATGCAAAAGGCATCAAGAACAGTAAAGCGCGTTGGCCTGGAATTGGGTGGCAACGCGCCGTTCATTGTTTTTGATGACGCAGATATCGATATGGCGGTGGCCGGTGCCGTCGCTTCCAAATATCGCAATGCCGGGCAAACGTGTGTCTGCGCCAACCGCATATATGTACAAGCTGGCGTTTACGACGCTTTTGCCGAAAAGCTTGCGGCTGAGGTCGCCAAATTCAAGGTCGGCGATGGCACTGAAGAGGGAGTGACGCAAGGGCCGCTTATCAACGCCCAGGCTGTCGCAAAGGTTGAAGAGCATATTGCCGATGCGCTGGCCAAGGGTGCCAAGACACTCATCGGGGGTAGCCGTCACGCGAACGGTGGCACATTCTTCGAGCCCACCATCCTTACCGGGGTCACCTCCGACATGCGTGTTGCCCGCGAAGAAACCTTCGGGCCCGTTGCTCCGCTGTTCAAGTTTGCCGATGAAGCCGAGGTCGTTACCCAGGCCAATGCCACGCAGTACGGCTTGGCAGCATATTTCTACGCACGCGATATTGGCCGCGTTTGGCGTGTTGCCGAGGCGCTCCAGTTCGGGATTGTGGGCGT
>JBKEAX010000265.1:0-13042 GCA_047972825.1 Hyphomicrobiaceae bacterium
ACGCGCGACAACGCCATGGTCCGGGTTGATGGTGTTACGTTCTACCAGATCCTCAATGCGGCGCGGGCTGCCTATGAGGTTGACATGCTTGAGCATTCGATCGTCAACCTGACCATGACCAACGTCAGAACGGTTATGGGATCGATGGATCTGGATGAACTGCTTTCCAATCGCGACCATATCAACGCCAAGCTGCTGGAAGTGGTGGATGCTGCCACCGAGGCCTGGGGCGTCAAGGTCACACGTATCGAGATCAAGGATATTGCTCCACCGCGCGATCTCGTTGACGCCATGGCCCGCCAGATGAAGGCCGAACGCGAGAAGCGTGCGCAAATCCTGGAAGCTGAAGGCGAGCGGCAGTCAGCGATCCTACAGGCCGAGGGCGAGAAGCAATCCGCGGTACTGGAAGCCGAGGGCCGCAAAGAAGCCGCGTTCCGCGACGCGGAGGCTCGTGAACGTGCTGCCGAAGCAGAAGCCGCTGCAACGCGAATGGTGTCGGAGGCCATTGCCCAGGGCAACGTGCAGGCGATCAACTATTTCGTCGCGAACAACTACGTGAAGGCGTTGGAGTCGCTGGCGAAGGCACCCAACCAGAAGGTCATCATGATGCCGCTTGAGGCTTCATCTGTCATCGGCTCGATTGCTGGACTTGCACAGATTACCGGTGAAACTTTCGGCAAGGGGAGTGGCGGTTCTTCTGGCGGCTCGGGCAACGTACCACGCGTTTAACTTTTCGCGGATTTGATGCGGCCTCTTGTTATTACAACACGGCATCGTAAATGGTGTGACAGCATCCGGATGCGTTCTGGATGCTGTCGGTTTGTTAAAGACAATGGGTTAGTCTGTGTCGTGTAATGGGGCCTGTGGGATCTAGAGCATGTTCAGCCGAAGTGTACGCGGTTCGGCGTGAAGAACATGCTCCAGACGAAAGAGCATGTTCAGCCGAAGTGTACGCGGTTCGGCGTGAAGAACACGGCGAGAAACAGAGGAAAATAGAGCGCGCTCGCGATTCTGTGAACAGTGAACGTGATCTACGGTGCTATCGGCGCAGCCAATCGGAGTCATTCCAGGATGAATTTTCTCTACAACCTTGGTGAGTGGAACTGGTTCATTGTCGGTGCAGCACTGCTCGTCCTCGAAACCGTGGTGCCAGGCGTGCATTTTGTCTGGTTTGGATTGGCCGCAATCATCGTAGGGGTTGTCGCGCTGGCATCGGGAATTGCCTGGTACTGGCAGTTGATCATGTTTGCACTGGTCGCAGTGGCAACTGTCTTTGTGGTGCGCCGCTTTGTCGACCCCGCCAAGGAAAAGAGTGACGAGCCGCATCTTAACGTCCGTGGCTCCCAGTACATTGGGCGCGTTCTGGTTGTGGCAGAAGACATCCGGCAAGGCCGCGGAAAGGTGCGTGTGGGTGATACCGTCTGGCACGCCGAAGGCGAGGATGTCGGGGCAGGGCAGCGGGTCAAAGTGGTTGGCGTCAATGGAACCTCGCTCGTGGTGGAAAACCTGAGTTTTGACGAATAAGCGACCGCACAGACCGCCCCCGCAGGAAGTCCTCTGGGTAATCTCAACAGTTAGCCTGATCCTGCCGGTTGTAGGTGTCGTCCTGGCGGTGACCGGGCTCGTAATGCTGATGCAGGGCAATAGCGCCGGCGGCTGGTGGCTGGCAGGCGGCGCCCTCATGATTGTCGTCGATTATCTCACCGACATTTGGCTTTATCGCGTTTCCGGTGACGGTAGCGAGGAACCCGAACTCAACCTTCGTACCCGAAAACACGCAGGCCGGGTGATCGTGTTGGAGCACCCAATTCAGGCGGGATATGGCCGAGCGTGCTTGAGCGGCAGTTGGTGGCGAGTCGAGGGTCCAGACCTGCCAGCGGGAACTCGCGTGCGTATTGTCGAGGTGCGCAGTTCGGTGCTGGTCGTGGAACCGGATTGATCCCCAGCAGCTCCGCTATCCAATCACGTGCAGTTCAGACGATGCCAGCACGCAGGAAGTCATGAACGTGGACGAGCCCCACGGGGCGGCCATCCTTGACGACGAACAGCGTCGTAATGCGGGCGGAGTTCATCACTTCCAGCGCAGCCGATGCGAGAATGTCGGGGCCTGTCGTCTTAGGGTTGCGTGTCATCACCTCTGCGGCAGTGCGGGTGAGCAGTTCCGGCCCCATATGACGGCGAAGATCACCATCTGTGATTATACCTTCAAGCCGTCCATCCTCATTGACAATACCAAGGCATCCGAGCGCTTTCGTCGTCATGGTAACGAGTGCGCTGTCCATGTTTTCGTCCGGCCGGGCAAGCGGAAGTGCCTCACCGGTATGCATGAGGTCGCTGACATGCTTGAGGCTGGCTCCAAGTGACCCGCCAGGGTGGAATTCACGAAAATCGTGAGCCGTAAAGCCTTTCGCTTCCAGCAGGGCGATGGCCAGGCAATCACCAAGGGCGAGTTGCATCGTCGTGGACGTCGTGGGCGCCAATCCGTGCGGGCAAGCCTCCTTGGCGCGCGGCAGCTCAAGCACGAAGTCCGCATTCTGCCCCAGGGCTGAATTGCGTCCGGAGGTAATGGCAATCAGCGGCACGGCGAAGCGCCGCGAATAGGTCAGGATGTTCTTGAGTTCGACAGTCTCCCCTGACCATGACAGCACAACCAGCACATCATCGGGCGTGATCATGCCAAGGTCGCCATGCGAGGCTTCTGTTGGGTGGACGAAAAAGGCCGGCGTTCCTGTCGATGCGAATGTGGCGGCGATCTTCTGGCCAACATGGCCGCTCTTGCCAACGCCGGTGATGATGACACGTCCACGGGCATTTTGCAGACGATCCACCGCGCCGGCGAATTCAACTGAAAGAGGCCCCGCTATGACATCGCGCAACTGGGCGATCCCGGCATATTCGGTTTCAAGCGTGCGAACTGCAGACTGCACGGCGGGGCGTGACGATTCGGTATTTTGCGCATCCATAATCGGGTTCATTTTTGCGGCTGCGACGGTCATGGAACCTCTCTGTCACATAATCGGGCGGAAACGATCGAATCGTCCATGGCAAATTAGCGCTCGTGCGAGCCAGACGCAAAGCTGATGCAACCCAAGAGTGGGGATTGTCGGCGCGAACGCAGGCGCAGCCCGGATTCAGGGATTACTGCATGTCGCGCAAAAGTGTGCAGCGGTTTTGCGATAACGACATGCATGAAATCAAAGACTTAAAGCGTTATGAGCGAATTTCATAGTTCGCGACACGCTTTAGATGCATGTTCAGCCGAAGTGTACGCGGTTCGGCGTGAAGAACACCGCGAGAAACAAAAGAAAATAGAGCGGATTCGCGATTCTGTGAAAGGTAAACGCGCCTTGAGAGTCCGGACCCTGGGACAAAGATCCGGTGTTTCAGGTGTTGTGGGCACTTGCCGCGAGAGCCGCCCTGTCCAGTCCTGGAACAGGGGTGAAATCCTTGTTCTCACAACACCTTGGTGAGTTCATTCCGGAATTCCTTGCCAAGATCCTCGCGCTCCAGGGCATAGGCGACGTTGGCCATCAGAAAGCCGATCTTGGAGCCGCAGTCATAAATCTTGCCGTCGAAGCGCACGGCGTGAAACGGCTGCTTTTTTTCATTCATCAGCGTGATCATGGCATCGGTAATTTGAATCTCGCCACCCGACCCGCTTTTTTGGCCGGCGAGAATTGAAAAGATCTCCGGCTGAAGGATATAGCGGCCGGAAATGTGCAGATTGGACGGCGCGCTGCCGCGCGGTGGTTTCTCGACCATTTGTGTAATTTTTGCGACCTTCGCTTCAGGGTCTGAGACGCCAACGATGCCATACTGATGAGTCTGGTCTTCAGGCACGGGCGAAACCGCGAGAATGTTGCCGCCGGTCTCATCGTAGGCATCCATCATCTCGGCTAGGCAGGGAACTTCTGAATGATGGAGCATGTCGGGCAGCAACAATGCGAACGGCTCATTGCCAACGAGATCGCGAGCGCACCAAACAGCATGACCAAGGCCAAGCGGCTTTTGCTGGCGCGTGAAGCTGGTCTGGCCGGCGCTGGGTAGGTCGCGGGTAATTATATCCAGTTCGCGAGTCTTGCCGCGTTCTTCCAAGGTGCGCTCCAGCTCAAACTGGCTGTCAAAATGATCCTCGATCACACCCTTGTTGCGGCCCGTGACGAAAATAAAATGCTCTATCCCGGCATCGCGCGCCTCATCTACGACGTGTTGTATGACAGGGCGGTCGACAACTGTCAGCATTTCCTTTGGCATCGCCTTTGTTGCCGGAAGAAAGCGTGTTCCCAGACCTGCAACAGGAAAGACCGCTTTGCGGATCGGGGAGGTGTGTTTCTTTGTCATGGTTTTGCTTCTTGCCGTTGTGCCGAGTGCTCAAGAACTGATGTGCGAGAGGCGTTCTACTGCCAAACAAAACCGGACTTTTATGGGGCCAATTGTTAGGTGGATCCGGGATGTCGCGAAGTCAGTATTGGCTTTTAGGGCCAGCAGCGTTGCTGTCAATTGTCGCGTTAAATAGGACTAAACCATAAACAATTGATCTCTTCCCGACTTATCACTTAATTTGGTAGAATGGTTTGCTGAGCAAGTTGTACGCGCACTCGACATGAGTAGCCGTGTTGAAGTCGCGGGGAATGATAAAATGGCGGTTCTGGTCACAGGCGGTGCCGGTTATATCGGCAGCCATATGGTTCTGGCGTTGTTGGATGAGGGTGATGCTGTCGTCGTCATCGATAACCTTTCCACAGGCTTTCGTTGGGCTGTTGACCCTCGCGCCCAGTTTGTTGAGGGCGACGCGGGTGACCAGAGCCTCGTGCGCAGAACCATTGCTGAACACGATGTCGATTCGATCATCCATTTTGCCGGGTCTATCGTGGTGCCCGAGTCCGTTGCAGATCCGCTTGGCTACTACAACAACAACACCGTGAAATCGCGCGCGTTGATGGAAGCCGCGGTGGCAAGCGGCGTGAAACACTTCATCTTTTCTTCGACCGCGGCCGTCTATGGCAACCCTGAGGTCAACCCGGTCGGCGAGGATGCTCCCCCCGCGCCCATGTCACCATACGGCTCTTCGAAGCTGATGACCGAGATTATGTTGAAAGATGCAAGTCGCGCCCATGATCTGAACTTTGTAGCACTGCGATACTTCAATGTGGCCGGGGCTGACCCGCAGGGCCGTTCGGGGCAGTCAACACCGCGTGCGACCCACTTGATCAAAGTGGCTTGTGAAACCGCGTTGGGCCAGCGAACACATATGGAGGTTTTTGGCACCGATTACGATACATTCGATGGAACCTGTGTGAGGGACTATATCCACGTAACCGACCTCGCGCGTGCGCATCTGGCAGCTCTCGCATACCTGAGGGACGGCGGCCAATCGGACATCTTTAACTGTGGCTATTCGCAAGGTTATTCCGTGTTGCAGGTTGTCGATGCAGTAAAGCGTGCTTCAGGTGTCGATTTTGACGTGAGAATGTCGCCGCGCCGGGCCGGGGATCCCGCCGCAATCGTTGCCCGGTCGGACAAAATCCGCCAAACCCTGGGCTGGGTGCCGCGACTGGACGATCTCGACCAAATCGTCCGCCACGCCTTGGCGTGGGAGGATAAGCTTGCCGATCTGAAGAAAAAGGCATCGTGATCCTTTTTAGTTGATCTGCTACGGCCCCATTCTTGCCCTGATGCTTGGTGAGGAAGGCTATCGGGCGCATGTGCAGACTTTGCTCACATGCGGACGGCAACTGGGAAGGGCGGCCGGCTCTCATGGACTTTTCCAATTCGAATGGCAAACGCACCGGCTCCAAGCCCGTGCATACACGGTTTTATGCGCACGCACCCATCATGGGTATTGTGGCCCTGCTCATTGCTGTTGCTGTCCTGGCTGGGCAAGCATGGGCGCGGGAAGATTTCCGGACATGGCTGGAAAGCGTATGGCCCGATGCGCGCGAAGCCGGTGTGTCTCGCGGTACTTTCGAAAAGGCCATTCGCGGCTTGAAGCCTGATACGTCTCTGCCGGACCTGGTGCTGCCAGGAAAAAAGACATCGACAATGAAGGGGCAGGCTGAGTTTACCCGTGCGCCAGGTGACTATCTCAAGGCGCCATATCTGGCACGCCTCGCCGAAAAGGGAAAAAGCCTGGCGCGCAAGTACAAGTCTGAACTGGACCGTATCGAAGACACGTATGGGGTCGACCGCTATTCGGTGCTGGCGATCTGGGGGCGTGAGACGGCGTTCGGCAACTACAAACTGCCGCATGATGCGATCACGGTGCTGGCGACACAGGCCTACATGGGGCGCCGCAAGGACTTCTTCCGCCAGGAATTCGTATTGGCATTGAAAATGCTGCAAGACGGCATCCCGCGCGCCAAGATGCGTTCATCGTGGGCGGGTGCCATTGGCCACACGCAGTTCCTACCGTCTGAGTACTACAAGCACGCGCGTGACCATGACGCCGACGGCAGCGTCAATCTGTTCGATTCGGTGCCCGACGCACTGGCCTCGGCGGCGCGCCAACTACAGGCTAAGGGCTGGGTGCGCGGGCGAACCTGGGGTTACGAGATTGAGATACCGGCAAGTTCGGACTGTGCTTTCGAAGGTCCGCCGGGTATGCGTTCAATAAGGGAATGGATGGCGATGGGCTATCGCCGTGTGGCTGGCCGGTCATTCCCGCAGGCGGTCATCGACGACAAAGCCTATCTGATGTCGCCAGCAGGAGCCTACGGACCCTCGTTTCTGGTGCTTGAGAACTTCCAGGTGATTCGCCGATACAACACGTCTGACCTTTACGCGACATTTGTCGGCAACCTGGCGGACAGAATCGCTGGGGGAGGTGACTTTATGAAGCCGTGGCAGGATATAGGGCCGCAAAAGACGAGAATCATCCGTGGCGTACAACAAAGGCTGCAGAACGCAGGTTATGGTATCAAGATAATTGACGGCTTCATTGGTTCAGGTACGCGGCGGGAAGCTGGGCAATATCAGCGTAAGAACGGACTCAAAGTGGATTGCTGGCCAACCGAAAGTTTGCTTGTGCATCTCAGTCGCGGACAGTGAGGTTAGAGCATGTTTAGCTGAAGTGTGCAGCGGTTCAGCGTGAAGAACATGCTTCAGAGACAAGAGCATGTTTAGCTGAAGTGTGCAGTGGTTCGGCTTGAAGAACACGGCGAGAAATAAAATAGAGCGCGTTCGCGATTCTGTGAAAAGTGAACGTGATCTAGTGTTCCGAGCTAACGGCGACATCGGCTTTCAGGCACACGTCTGAACGGCCGGCAATCAAGCCTATGTTTTGGGTTTGGTGCCATATCCAGATTGCCACAGTACAAAATTCACTAAATCACGACAGGTGCTCGATTTGCGCGTATAAGAGAGCTTCATCAAGCCGGTGAGATTTGGGGGCGGCGTCGGTGCCGAACGCGGGGTGCGTTATGCGTCAGCGCAGAATGAGTTGAATGAGATACGCATTGTCCCACAACGGCGCCATCGCGCCCACCCTTATGCGAGCGTTCATTCTCGTTGCAGCCTTATGCGCTATGGGTGCGAATGCAGCTATAGCGCAGATGGAAGGCGCGCGCGGTTATATCACGCCATTTCCCGGCTCCGAGCGCTATAAGCTCAGGGTAATCGGCGATCAATACGGTGAAGGGATGTTTGGCGCGCTGCAGGACGCGCTGGGCAGTGACCCCCGGCTTGAATTCGAGCGCCGCGCAGTCTGGCTCTCGGGATTGACGCGTCCGGATTCTGGCTCCGAACTCAATAACATCGTGCGTGACGCCCAAAGCACAAAGCCAAACATCGTCGTGATCATGTTCGGTAGTCTTGATCGCTGGTCCTATCGTGAGGGCGGCAATCGCTATCCTGTTGGTTCGGAGAGATGGCGATCGGTCTATGCCGAACGCATTGACAAGCTCATACGCGACCTGAAAGCGACGGGAGCAGCCATCTATTGGGTCGGGCTGCCCGTCATGCGTTCTCCAAAAGCCAATGTTTCCGCGCAGACCCAGAACGAAGTATTCCGCGAGCATACGTACCTGGGTGGCGTACGCTATATTGATGTCTACCAGGGGTTCGTGGACGAGCAAGGTGAATATAGCGCCTATGGCCCAGACATCGGCGGCCAGAACCGTTTGCTGCGAGATAATGACGGTATGCACATGACGGCAGCGGGCTATCAGAAACTCGCACATTTCGTCGAGCAGGCCATAAAGCGGGATCTGCGGCGCGCCAAGAGTGTGCGGTCCATCCCGCTTGCCGGGAACGAGGCGGAACAAGCGCTGATCACTCCGGCCAAGGCGGTGTCCTCGCCTGATGGGGGAGAAAACGCGTCAAATTCAATGTCGGCCGGAGTAGGCGGCACGACGCAGGCAGCAACCAGCGCCGCAGGCGGCAGCTCAGGCGAAAACAGCCGCATCAATCTCAGGATCGCGGGGCAGGATGGTAGGGAACGTGTAGTGCCCATCGAGCTTTTGAGACCGGCAATACCTGCAGCGGTCATTGCTGTGGTGACGCGGCGTTCGCAGCCGGGCCAGGCGGCGCAAATGGGCGATCAAGTCATCGACCAGATTCCAGGAGGGTTGACGGTGATGAGTTCGATCACGCCAGCAGCCGGAAATGATGCAGGCGCGCGCAGTAAACTCGCGCCGACGCAGACGCCCTACTTCAGGGTGCTAGTCAAAGGCGAACGGATCGCAGCCCGCCCAGGCCGGGCCGATGACACATCCTGGCCACCGCCTACGGCACCTGCCCCGCAAAAGCCGCCGCGCAACATGTCCCAGACATCAGATGCTGGTGACAATGGCGGCATTCCCCTGCCGGTCGCCAAGCCATACCGCTGACGCTACGTTTTTTTTCGCAACAACTGTCAGGCTTTTCCCGCGGGTGCGATCTTGCGTTTTCCAATTCGTGGAATTCTGCGCTTGCGGGCGGGAATCTCGTCAGCGGTCGCGGGCAGTGAGCGACCTGACTTGTCTTCCTCGACAACAGCAAGTGTCTCGCTGGCAAGCACCCTTTCAAGGTGCATCTTGAGCTTATCCTTTACAGGTTCTGCAGCCGAGAGGATCTCCTCCACTTTCAGGAAGTCGAGTGTTTGGAAGTGGCTCGTACCGCCCTCGATCAATATGTCCGGTCGACAGGATTTCAGTTTCTCTTGAACGATCGTCCGCTCAAAAATGAAGGGGGAGGAAAACAGAACCTCAAAGGCGCTCGGATAATCGCGGTGCGGGGACGGGGCCGGTGCGCCTGTCACATCCACCGCGACGATGATATCGGCGTCCTCGGAAATAAGATCAAATGGCAACGGATTGGAAAGGCCACCGTCTATCATCGCCACGCCGTCAATTACGATCGGCTCGAACACCACCGGCAGTGCCATGCTGGCGGCAATGGCGCGCTTGACAGATCCGGACGTGAAAACCACGGCGGTTTGTTCATAGAAATCCGTCGCGACGATCTTTATCGGGATTTCAAGGTCGGCAAAGTCGATTGCAGTCTCTGGCGGCATGACGATGTCAAGCAGTGCATGAGGATCAAGAAGAGCGGAGCGCGCATTGAAGAACCTCAACACCTTGTTGACCGCCTGCGACCGCGCATTGAACAACTCGCGCATCAACCCGAGCCGTTGCGTCAGCACGTCCGTGGTATGGGCGCGCAGATCCCGTGCCGCAATGCCCGAAGCATATGCACCGCCGTAGATCGCACCAATCGAGGTTCCTGCGATGATGTCCGGTTTGATGCCAAGTTCGTCGAAGGCTTCGAGTGCCGGAATGTGCGCAAGCCCGCGCGCACCACCCCCGCCAAGCGCCAGGCCGATACGTGGACGCTTGGCTGGGGCGTGATTTGGTTGTTCAGATTTTTGCGCCGTTTTTTCCGCCGGCCTCTCTGGGCGGGCGTCCGCCTGGGCCTTGCGGCGGCGTGAGGCGGACCTGACCATGACAATGGCTCCTTCTGGAGGCACTGAATTGAGCAAAGGCGAGTGCGTCGTTAAGTTTCGCCCAGCTTTGAATTTGGGCGTTGTGGTCCAATTTTAAAGAGGGCCCCTTTCAGCGGCATTAACAGAGGCAAAAAACGGCCTCATATTCCCGGTTTTCGCAGGCTGTTTGTCCCAATCCGGCTTTTCCGCAGCAGGTTGTCCTGCGGGGGGCGAGTGAGGCCTCGGCATGTCCCGCTCTGGTTCCCGCAGTTCTACTTCATCGTCGGGATCGAGAATTCCGCGCCAGTGCGGATACCCGACGGCCAGCGCGAGGTAACGGTCTTGGTCTTGGTGTAAAAGCGGATCGAATCCGGCCCGTGCTGGTTGAGGTCTCCGAAACCTGAGCGCTTCCAGCCGCCGAAGGTGTAATAGGCCAGCGGTACGGGGATTGGCACATTGATGCCAACCATGCCGACGTTGACCTTGGCGGCGAAGTCGCGTGCTGCATCACCGTCACGCGTAAAGATGGCAACTCCGTTGCCATATTCGTGCTCGCTGGGCAGGCGTATCGCATCGTCATAGGTCTCGGCCCGGACTACGGATAGAACGGGCCCGAATATTTCTTCCTTGTAGATTCGCATTTCAGGTGTGACACGGTCAAACAGCGAACCACCAAGGTAAAAGCCGTTTTCGTAGCCCTGCATCCGGAAGCTGCGGCCATCGACAACGAGTTTGGCGCCTTCCTCAAGCCCCAGGTCGATGTAGCTTTTCACCTTGTCGCGGTGTTGGGCCGTTACAAGCGGGCCCAGGTCAGCATCAAGCGCGGTAGAGGGACCAACCTTGAGTGCTTCGACGCGCGGCACGAGCTTGCTCATCAGCCGGTCGGCTGTTTCCTCACCCACCGGCACGGCAACCGAAATCGCCATGCACCGCTCGCCTGCAGACCCGTAGCCAGCACCGATCAGTGCATCGACGGCCTGATCCATGTCGGCGTCGGGCAAAATAATCATGTGGTTCTTGGCGCCGCCAAAGCACTGCACACGCTTTCCGTGGGCGGCACCTTGCGCATAGACGTACTGCGCAATGTCAGACGATCCAACGAAACCGACCGCGGCAATGTCGGGATCCTCCAGGATCGCATCGACGGCAATTTTGTCGCCGTTGATGACGTTGAGAATGCCCGGCGGCAATCCGGCCTCGATGAACAGTTCCGCAAGCATCAGCGGCACTGAGGGGGCACGTTCTGAAGGCTTCAGAATGAAGGCGTTACCGCAAGCAATCGCCGGAGCTGCCTTCCATAACGGAATCATGGCAGGAAAGTTGAATGGCGTTATGCCAGCGACCACGCCCAAAGGTTGGCGCATTGAATAAAGGTCAATCCCGGGCCCTGCGCCGTCGGTATATTCTCCTTTCATGAGGTGCGGCACGCCAATTGCGAACTCTGCCACCTCAAGGCCGCGCTGAACATCACCTTTGGCATCAGCAATGACCTTGCCGTGCTCGCGCGCCAGCGTATCGGCGAGCTTTTCCATGTCGCGGTTGAGCAGGTCGACGAACTTCATCATGACGCGTGCACGGCGCTGCGGGTTCGTGGCAGCCCAAGCGGGTTGAGCTGCCTTGGCGTCGGCAACCGCCATGCGGACATCGGCAACGTCTGCAAAACCAACTCTTGCAGCAACTTCACCCGTCATGGGCCAGAAAACATCGCCGTAGCGACCCGACGTTGAGGCAACCTTTTTGCCGCCGATAAAATGCGCAAGTTCGGTAGTCATGGGTGCCTCTGTCGAATGGTCAAAATGGTGCGAGCGCACACTGTGGCTGATAGCGCTGCAGGTTAGGGAGTCCCGGCCAATAGTGATAATTGCATGCAAAAGACGGGGGCGTGTGAAAAAACTGCGCAGGTGTGCCTACGCTCAAAATGAGCCCGTCATTCCTTGTCATCGTTGTCTTGGGGCGTGTCATCGAAAGCGCGATGCAAAGCTTCGGCAACGCGTACACTATCGACATCGTCCTTGTGGATGACATCGTTTGCGCCTGCTTCCATCAACACCGATTTGCGACGCCGCGTGGCCTGACCCGAAACGACAATGACAGGACCGTCATATCCGGCACGGCGAAGGAAGGGCAACGTTTGCGAAGCATTGTCGCTGGGCTTCAGAACGTCATCCAGAAAGACAATTTCAGGCGGCCGGGCGATAACCTCGTCGAGGGCTCCGCCAAGGGTTGCTGCGCGGCGAATGGAAACCTCATAGCCAAACATCAAATGCAGCGTCGCCTTGAGGCGCTCGGCATCGAACGTCTCATCCTCGATGATGAGAATATCCTTGAGGGGCGGCAGGGCGGAGCGCGACTTGGTCACGCCGCTGCGCTTGTCGAGATAATCTCCGCCAGATTTGTTTGTCGTACCCGCCATATCCGGCAGTCCAATTCCTTGTTTTTATATACAGGTCACAGCACTTAGCGATCTTTCGCGCGGCAAGCAATGATCTAGTGTCCCGACTCTGATGTTTGGCGGTCGAACTAGCGACCGGGAAAGAAACTTCAGATCTAGAGCATGTTCAGCCGAAGTGTACGCGGTTCGGCGTGAAGAACACGCTCAAATTAAAAGAAACTAGATCGCGTGCGCGATTCCGTGAAAAGTGAACGCGATCTAGGGTCTGAACCCTAGGCTCCAGACCCTAGAACGCTAGCGCGCTATTCACGGGCCTTTGCCCCCCCCGCAATTAAGCCTTTTAGGCCAAAACAGCATAAAAGTGGTTCCCCGACCATCTTTTGGACACGAACGAACCTCCAGGCGCCCGCCAATGGCAGTGACCGTACGGTTAACGAAGGCGAGCCCCATTCCCGATGATCCGGGCCGCTGGTTGAGCGAACGGAACGGTAGCAGGATAGCCTGGTGATGGGCAGGATCAATTCCAGGACCATCGTCCGTGACCGCAATGGTCAGGGTGTTGTGACCAAGGCGTGCATCTATCACGATGTTGCCGTGACGGCGATCGTGATGAACAATGGCGTTTTGAACGAGGTTGCGCAGGACAAGGTCAAGGGCGGCAGCAATCGTGTCCAGTTCGGGCCAATTGCCGCTAATGCCTATCCGGAAGCCATCGGGGACGGCAAGCGAGTGCACCACATCATCAACGATCT
>JBKEAX010000275.1:0-8037 GCA_047972825.1 Hyphomicrobiaceae bacterium
CGCTCATCTCGCGGCCCTGACCCATTTCGCCCCGCGGCCACTCGCCTGCAGCAAGGCGCGCCGCACCGAAATAGGCTGAACCACGCAACAGCATGAGCGCGCTGGCAAGAACATATTCAGCGACAGAGCGGGCGTTGACGCCGTAGGCCGGCAGAACAGCAACGCCGCGCTGCTCGCATTCGGCGGTATCGATGTTATCGAGTCCAACACCCAGGCGACCGATGGCCTTGAGATCGGCTGCAGCGTCAATCAGGTCCTTTCGGACCTGGGTTCGGTTACGCACAATCAGCGCCTTGGCAGAACGCGCGAGCTGTTTGAGTTCATCGGGTTTATTCCAGAGCTCTTCGTCGATATGCACTTCATAGTTTTTGCGCAGGCGCTCGACAGGACCGGGATCGATGAACTCGGTGATAACAATGTCAGACATATATCAGGTAAACTCCAGGTATCTGCGAAGCCTTGCGAACATGACCGTCTTCAACGCCATTGGCGCACCACAACGAATGACGTCTGGCTTAGGGTCCGGACCCTAACGGCGACAATGGAAATCGTCCCATGTCCTTCGAGGAGATGACGGCATTGCGGATGCTGGAGGCCATGGGCACTACCGCTATGCTGATGTTGACAATCTTCATTTCCAGTCAGCCTTGGAAGAGCCACCCCTTGGGCAGTGGTACCTGCAGGAATTTTGCGAAGAGGGTGTAGAAGCAAAAGACGACAGCAATGCCAACGGCGCTATAGATGACGATACGTTTGGGGGTCCAGGCGTCGAACATGGCGATCAGCATCAGCAGCATGAAGCTCACGAGCGCAGCCGGTATGAAACCAATCCAAGGCATGGCGAGCACAGCGGCGAGCATAACGGTGACGAACGCGATGCGACGCAGGGATGATCCCCGCTCGTTGACGTTGGCAGGGCCTGCACGGCCAATGAGCCACATGAGGAGAAAGCTCGCCGATGCTGCGATCAACCCCATCGCGACCGTGCGCGGAAAAACGGCGGAGTCGGGATCGGCATACGTAGATGTGTCGTAGATCGCAAATGCCCCGAATGCAATCAGCAGAACTGCGACGATGGCGCCGCCGTAGTCGGTGCGGGTTTCACTCGGCATTGCGCAGACTCCGGCGTTTCCACTTGTCCAGGAAAATCGGGCTCAACAGGGAGAACAGCGTGAACAAAATGATGCCAATGGAGATCGGGCGGCCGAAAAACATGCCAAACAGATCGTCCCTGGCGACACCGATAGTCCAGGCCTGCACGAAGCCCTGCTCAGCGATGGGCCCCAGGATAAGACCCAGCACGATGGGTGAAGCCGAAAAGCCGAAACGGCCGAGGATCCAACCAATCACACCGAGAAGGATCATGATCACCACGTCGGAAATGTTGTTATGAATGGCGTATGTGCCAATGATCGTCATGAAAGCAACGGCCGGCACCAGCAGCGCCTTGGGCATCGCGACAATACTCTTGTAGGCATAACGTCCCAGCATGAGGCCGACCGGCAGCATCAGAATGGTAGCGAAGATCAAGCCCCAGATGAACGTGTAGACGATGGCTGCCTTTTCGGTGAAGAGCGCGGGGCCGGTGCGCAGCCCCTGCACAAGCAATGCGCCAAGGATCACGGCATCGGGTGGCGTACCGGGAATGCCAAGCACAAGCGTGGGGATGAAACCGCCGCCAACGGTGGCGTTGTTGGACGATTCGCTTGCGATGACGCCGGCCGGCTCGCCCTTGCCGAACTGCTGGTCCTTGCGGCCGGTACGGCGGGCTTCCGAATAGGCCACAAGGCCAGCAACCGATCCGCCCGCCCCAGGCAGGATACCAACCACGGTGCCAATGACGGACGATCGTATCAGTGTGACCTTCTCGCGCCAGACGTGACCCAGCGCTTCACGCAGACGAAACCCGCGCTGCTCTGTTTCAAGCTTGAGATGGCGCTCAGGAGTGGCAACGAGATCAATCAAAACGGGGATGCAATAAAGCCCGATCAGCGCGGCAACGACATTGATGCCGCTGATCAGCGTCTGAGAACCGAAGGTAAGGCGCACATCGGCCGAAATCTCCGCCACGCCAACGCACGACAGCAGCAGACCTAGCGCACCACCGGCGAGACCCTTGAGCAGACTTCCTTCCGACAGAGCAGCAATCAGCGAGAGTCCAAAGACTGCCAGCCAGAAATATTCCGGCGGACCAAACGACAGCGCAACTTCGGATAGCGGTGGCGCCAGGGTCAGTAGCGCAATGGCACCGACGAGGCCACCAGTGACACTTGCAAGACACGCAACTGTCATGGCGAGATCACCATCACCTCGCTTTGCCATCGGGTATCCGTCAAGGGTCGTCGCAATGGCAGAGGGGGTGCCGGGTGTATTGAGCAGGATGGCGGCATAGGCGCCACCGTAGATGGCGCCCGAATAGATCGCGCCCATGAGGATCAGCGCGTTCTCCGGCGGCATGGTGAAGGTCAGCGGAACGAGGACTGCAACCGCCATGGTCGCCGTCAAGCCGGGAATGGCACCAATCGCCGCGCCGGCCGTCACTCCTAGAAGCGCCAGCGCGACGTTGACCGGCGTCAGGGCGGCGAGCAGCGATTGTAGCATTGCAATAAACTCCCTCTTCGGGCACTGCCGTCATGTGGCACGGCTGATGCGGCCGGTCGCGGACAAAAGCGCTTTCGCGACCCGCAACCGGCCAGAGGTTTCCTACTTGAGGATATTGCCTTCCTTGGCTGCTGCGATGAATTCCTCCGATTTCGTCTTGAGGAATTCAGCATTCTTATCTGCAGGCACATCCAGCATGGCAAAGCCGCCGTCAATCATCTTCTTCTGGAAGTTCACGTCGGCGTTGATCTTGCCAATCATATCGGAGAGCTTGGCGCGAATGTCGTCAGGCGTGGACTTCGGCACAGCGATGCCACGATAAGCACCCGACACCAGTTCGAAGCCAAGTTCCTTGAAAGTTGGAACATCGGGGAACTTCGGGTGCCGCTTCTCCATTGCAACGGCCAGTATGCGGGCCTTCTCACCCATTGCTGCTGCGCTGGTCGTGTAGCCCCAGGCCGCATTGACCTGATCACCGAGGAGTGCGGTATTGGAGGCGCCAGTCCCTTTGAACGCAACGTAGGTGGACTTGATACTGGCGAGCTTGTCGAAACGGACCTGGGCGAGGTGGTTGGCTGAGCCCTTGCCCGAGCCGGAGAAGACCAACTTGCCGGGATTATCCTTGGCGAACTTGAGCAGGTCGTCGAGCGTCTTGAACGGGCTATCCGCCTTAACAACGATGGCGTCAGGCGTGTAGTGGAACCAGTAGGCTACATTCAGCTCATCGGTCTTGTATCCGACGTCCTTCTGAGCGGGCTGGAGCACGACGTGCGGCAGGTTCACGCCCATAATGGTGTAACCGTCGCCGGTCAGCCGGTTCAATTCAGCCCATCCCACGGCGCCGCCGCCACCAGGCTTGTAGGAGACAACCAGGTCCTGACCGAACTGCTCCTTGAAAAAGGGTTGCTGCAGCCGCGCGGTGATATCGCTTTCACCGCCGGGGCCGAACGGAATGATGTATTCAACGGGCTTGGAGGGGTAGTCAGCGGCTATCGCACTGGCGGCAAACGCCAGAGTTCCAGCTGCAGCGATAAGGGACTTGCGGATCGAAGACATGAGCTTTCCTCCCGGATGCTCTGTTGACTTCGGCAGCGCGCGTCGCACGGCCGATGGCGAAAACTTATGGTGCGCAGCCTTCTAGCGGGCTGCCGGGGTATTTGATGTCACTACAGGCTTACACCATAAATGTGTGAGAGTAGTCCACGGACACCTGACGATGGCATGGCCGACCGGCATCTGCCGCCCGCACCATCGCCCACTTGATTAAGCACTGCGGTAGAGCTTGGTCATCACGAATTCGCGGTGTCCGAGTGCTTCTGCTGCCGTATTGCGGCCGTTGGACGTGCGCACGATCATATCAATCAACGCGTCGCCAGCCTGATCGATTGTCATCTCGCGCCGCAGAATCCCGGAGACATCAACGTCAACATGCTCGCTCATGGTGCGAACAGTGCGCGGGTTCGCTGAGATCTTGATCACCGGAACGATGGGGTTGCCGACGACGTTACCCTGGCCGGTTGGGAAGGTGTGGACGACATAGCCACCTGCTGCCATCAACGTCACGCATTCAGCGGCCGCAGAGGACGAATCCATGAAGTAGAGACCGGCCCCGCTCCGGGGCGGCTCGGCGGGCTCCAGAATGTCAATGTAACGCGATGTACGGCCGATCTTTTCCAGGTTGCCTAGCGCTTTTTCCTCAATGGTGGTGAGGCCGCCTTCAATGTTGCCCTTGGTCGGCTGGCTCTCGGACAGGTCATCGACCTTGTTGGCCTCGATGACGTCGTCCTGATAGGCCTTCCACATCTTGTACCAACGCTCGCCAACCTCCGGATTAATCGCGCGGGCCTTGCAGATGTGCTCAGCGCCTGTGATCTCCGAAGTCTCACCGAAAACGCCGTAAATACCCTCGGGAATAAGCTTGTCGTACATATTACCAACGGTTGGGCAGGAGCCCAGCCCCGTTGTAGTGTCGCTCTCGCCGCACTTTGTCGAGACCCACAAATCCGATATGGAGCACTCTTCACGCTGCAACTCGGTGGCGTAGTGAACGAACTCCTTGGCCTTGCGCGAGGCGTCCATGATGGTCTTCAGATCGCCATTCTGCTCGATCGAAAATCCAGCCACGGGCTTGCCGGTCTCAGCGATTCCATCGACGATACGTTTTGTCCATCCTGGTTCGATGCCAATGACGATACAGGCGGCAACATTCGGGTTGGACCCGATGCCAATCATCGTGCGGAAATGGAGATCAAGGTCGGCGCCGAACTGAAGGCGTCCGTAGGAATGAGGCAACGCAAGCGTGCCCTTAATATTATTGCCAACGGCTTCGCAGGCAGCGTTTGAGATATCGTCGACTGGCAAAATGACGATATGATTACGGACGCCGACGCGGCCATTGGCGCGGCGATATCCCTTGATTGTCATGTTGGAGTATTTGGAAGTCATCGGGATCCTCACCAGCGCTTTGTCTTGAGATTATGAACATGGACGTGCTCGCCCTCGCCCGCAGCACCGACCATCTTGCCGATATCCTCACCATACTTGATGAGTGTGTCGCCTGCGCTCAGAGGTTTCAGCGCAACCTTGTGGCCGATCGGGATATCATGGACTGCGGTCAGCTTAAGAGTGGTATCGTTTTCGGTAATAACCCCGAGCATTTGGGTGCCGGCCTTGAGGCCCTCCACAACAACCACACCAACGTTGTCCTTCGGACTGTGCACAAGAAAATGCGGTATCGACACTATGCCTCTCCTTAAGCTTCACTTGACCTGCAGCCTGACGCAGCAAGAAGCAGTGACGCACGCAGCACCTGGCAGGCTCGCAAATGTCGTCTCCGCTGAACTCCGCCATCGCCATGCACATATTTGCCAACAACGGCTACTGACACCAAGTCTTATATAAGATATAATTTAGCGAGACAACCGGAGATTTCCCTTGTCGACATCGCCCACCGAAACGAATACGTCCATCGGCAGCAAGCCGCTCTACGCTCAGGTGCGCGAGGAATTGCTGCAGCGGATAAGCTCTGGCGCATGGCGTCCGGGTCAGCTCATCCCCAACGAATTCGAACTGGCACGTGAGATGGGCGTGAGCCAGGGCACGGCCCGCAAGGCACTCGACAGTCTGGCGACGGATGGCCTGCTGGTGCGCCGCCAGGGCCGCGGCACATTCGTCATCGAGCATACGCCCTCAGAGATGCTGTTCCGCTTCTTCAACCTGTTTGAACGCGACGGAACCGCGATCGAGCCGAATTCTCGAGACGTGCGCGTACAGCTTACGAAAGCCAATGCGACAGAGCGCAAGAAGCTGCAGCTTACCGTAAACGCCAATGTTATCCGTATTACACGGGTGCGCACACGCGCGGACCGCCCGCTCATTGTCGAATCGCTCGTGCTGCCCGCCTCGAGATTTGCAGGCCTGGAGCAGCAAACATCCATTCCGAATACGCTCTATGATCATTTTCAAAAGCATCACGGCATCACTGTCGCCCGTGGCGACGAGCGCATCACCGCGGTGCTCGCAGGGCCGCGCGAAGCCAAGGCACTTGGCGTGCCGGCGGGGCAGCCGTTGCTGAAACTGGACCGGTTGATGTACGATCTGGACAACAACATTATCGAGTGGCGCGTCAGCCTGTGCCATCTTGAGCAGGCATTTTACGGCGTCACCTTGCGCTGAACTTCCGCTTTCGCCCGGTTGGTCTGGTGTGCGAAGCGACATGCATTAGAGCTTGCTCTGCCGACGTGTACGCTGTTGGGCGTGATGAAGCGGGCGAGAAATAAAAAATAGAGCGCGTGCGCGATTTCGTGAAAAGTGAACGTGATCTAGTGCCTGAAGTGGCGCATGCCGGTAAAGACCATGGCGAGATTTTTTTCGTCAGCAGCCTTGATCACGTCGTCATCACGCATGGAACCTCCCGGTTGAATGACGGCAGTTGCACCGGCCTCAGCTGCGGCGAGCAATCCATCTGCGAAGGGAAAGAACGCATCGGAGGCGACGACGGATCCGTTCACATCAAGGCTCGCCATTCCGGCCTTTATCACGGCAATTCGTGACGAGTTCACGCGACTCATCTGGCCGGCGCCAACACCAATTGTTGCCAGATCCTTCGCATAGACAATAGCGTTCGACTTGACGAACTTGGCAACCTTCCATGCAAACATCATATCGGCTCGTTCTGCGTCGGTCGGCTGGCGCCTGGTGACGACCTCGAATTTTTCGTTCAACGCAAGGTCGGCATCCTGGACAAGCAGCCCCCCTGTTACACGCTTGAAGTCGTAGCGCGGCGTGGCATTAGCTGGCCATTCACCGCAAACGAGAAGACGGACGTTCTTTTTTGCAGCGACGGCATCTTCCACGCCCGCGGCCACAGTCGGAGCAATAATAACCTCAACGAACTGCTTTTCCAGAATCGCATTTGCTGTTGCGGCATCCAACTCGCGGTTGAAGGCAATGATGCCGCCAAAAGCAGACTCAGGATCAGTCAAAAATGCACGTTCGTAAGCCGCGTGAAGTGTGTCGGCTTCGGCTACCCCGCATGGATTGGCATGCTTTACGATGACGCAGGCAGGCTTATCAGCGAATGCCTTGACACATTCAAGCGCGGCATCGGTATCGGCAATGTTGTTGTAGGAGAGTTCCTTGCCCTGAAGCTGCCGCGCGGTAGAAACTGATGCATCGGTGCCGTTGCCATCCGCTACATAGAATGCAGCCTGCTGGTGTGGGTTCTCGCCGTAGCGCATTCCTTGCGCCTTGGTAAACTGGACGGTGAACGTGCGTGGGAAGCCTTCCGCCTTGTTGTCTGGATTTTCGATGACGGCACCTAGCCAATTTGAAATCGCACCATCATAGGCAGCTGTGCGGGCGTAGGCTTTCTGCGCCATCTTGCAACGGAACTTTGGGCAGGTGGCACCGTCGTGCTGGGCCATGTCGCCAAGCAGTTTTTCATAGTCCGCGGGATCGACAATAACGGTGACACTGGCATGGTTCTTGGCAGCGGCGCGGATCATGGCTGGGCCGCCGATGTCGATGTTTTCGACACACTCATCAAAGTCCGCGCCCTTAGCAACGGTCGACTCAAAGGGATAAAGATTGACGATCAGCAGGTCGATTGGGCCGATGCCGTGGTCGTGCGCTGCCTTGTCGTGCTCGGAATTGCCACGGATCGCCAGCAGACCACCATGAACCTTGGGGTGCAGCGTTTTCAAGCGACCGTCCATCATTTCCGGGAAGCCGGTATGCTCGGCAACATCCTTCACGGGCAATGCCGCGCCTTTAAGCGCTGCTGCCGTACCACCGGTTGAAAGAATCTCAATGCCGCGACTGGCCAGTGCCTTGCCCAACTCAATGAGGCCGCTCTTGTCTGACACGGAGATCAGGGCGCGGCGGATCTTTGTTGATGTTGGTGCGGGCGTCATCTGGCTCTCTCCTTGGTAATAT
>JBKEAX010000305.1:0-17311 GCA_047972825.1 Hyphomicrobiaceae bacterium
GATCGTAGCCATGGATCCATGGAACATGAACACGATCTAGTTTGATCGACGGGAGAATGGCGCGATGGCGCGCGGACCACAAGCGGCACGACAGGCAGGGACTGCCCAAACCCCACCGGCAGGGTCGAGCACGCTTGCGTCGGCATCATCCCCGGAATCGGCAAAACCGGCTGACGCGCCCAATTCAGGCGCTGGGCCAGCACGAGCTGTCACGCCATTGCAATCAGGAGCGCCAAGCCTCGCGTCAATGGTCGATGCCGAAACGCTGCGCAGGCGCGCTGCTGCAGAGGCAACGCCATCCATGGCGCAGTATCTGGAGATCAAGGCGGCTAATCCCGACAGCCTGCTCTGGTATCGGATGGGCGACTTCTACGAACTCTTCTTTGAGGACGCCGCCGTCGCCTCCGCCGCACTGAGCATCGTCTTGACCAAGCGCGGCAAGCATATGGGCGAAGATATTCAGATGTGCGGCGTGCCTGTGCACCGCGCCGATGAATACCTGCAACGTTTGATCCGCCAGGGCTACCGGGTGGCCGTATGCGAGCAGTTGGAAGACCCCGCAGAGGCCCGCAAGCGGGGTGCGAAGGCAGTTGTCAGACGAGATGTCGTCCGCCTCGTCACCCCCGGCACTCTGACAGAGGAAACGCTGCTTGACGCCAGCGCCCGTAATTATTTGACCGCCGTTTTCCGCGCGCCAGGAAACCGAGGTGGAGCGTTAATAGGGTCCGGTGACGTTGTGGCGCTGGCGTCGCTAGATATTTCGACAGGTGAGTGTGAGGTAGGCGAGACCACCGGTGCAGACCTTCCCGGCGAACTGGTGCGCCTTTCGCCCGGTGAGATCATTTGTTCCGAAGCGTTGCTGGCTGAACCGGATTTCCGCCAATGGGTGGATATTGCAGGTGCCGCCGCCACACCGGTTCCCAATGCGCATTTTGACAGCCTTGCCGGAGAGCGCGGCTTGAAGCAGCGCCTCGGCGTCAGCGAACTGGCCGGCTTCGGCGCGTTCACCAGGGCTGAACTGGCAGCGGCCGGTGCACTTTTGAAATACGTAGACCTGACGCAGCTTGGCAAACAACCTGTGCTGCGTCCGCCACGCCGCACAGGCGCAGATAGCTCGCTGGTCATTGATGCCGCAACCCGGTCGAGCCTTGAACTGGTCCGCTCATCCGCTGGGGACAAGCATGGCAGTCTTCTGTCGGCGATTGATAGAACCGTCACCGGTCCAGGCGCGCGTGAATTGGCCGCGCGCCTCAGCGCGCCCTTGCGCGACCCCACCCGCATACATGCGCGCTTTGATGCGGTTGGCTATCTCGTTGAAGAAGACAATCTGCGCGACGACCTGCGCGCCGCGTTGAAGGGTACCCCCGATATTGCACGCGCCGTGTCCCGCCTCGCCTTCGGCCGGGGCGGTCCTCGCGACCTGGGCGCAATTCGCGATGCGCTTGCCGCCGCTGAACAAGCCGCCGTGCTGCTGAAGGCGCGTGCCGAACCCGTGGGGTTGCCCACCGAATTGTCAATGACGGCAGACCGTCTTGCCGCCGCCGCTGGGGTTCTTTCATCGGCGCTGGCCGCTGCTCTCGTCGATGATCCTCCACACCAAAAGCGCGATGGGGGCTTCGTTCGACCTGGCTACTCCCAGGAGCTGGATGCAGCCGTTGAACTGCGCGACAAAAGCCGCCAAGTCATGGCCGCGCTCGAAATGCGCTATGGCGAGGAAACCGGCGTCAAGTCGCTCAAGGTACGCCACAACAACATTCTGGGTTTCTTCATCGAGGTGACGCAGGCCAATGCCAAGCCGCTCCTGTCCGAGCCGCTTTCGGCAACCTTCCGCCATCGACAGACAATGGCCAACGCCGTTCGTTTTACCACAGATGAGCTAATTGAAACGGAAGGGCGCATTGCCTCGGCTGCCGAGCGGGCCTTGACCGTGGAGCAGGAAATTTTCACCGCTCTGGCCGGTGATGTTTCAGCCGCCGAGCAATCTCTTGGAGACATCGCCGCCGCCATCGCCGAACTTGATGTAACCGCGGCGCTCGCGGATCTGGCTCACCGCGACAACTACGTCCGGCCTGAGATCGACACCACCACGGCATTTGAAATACGCGGTGGCCGCCACCCTGTCGTCGAACAGGCGCTCGCTGCCGCTTTCACCGGCCCCTTCATCGAGAATGACTGTGTTCTGGGTCGTCCCACCTCCACCAGCCAGCCAACCGGTTTTGACGAGCACAGTGATGCACGCATCTGGCTTGTCACCGGCCCGAACATGGCCGGCAAGTCGACCTTCCTGCGTCAGAACGCGCTGATTGCAGTCCTAGCGCAGATGGGGTCTTTCGTGCCGGCCCGCAAAGCCCACATCGGCATCGTCGATCGGTTGTTCTCGCGTGTTGGCGCCTCAGATGACATTGCACGCGGGCGTTCCACTTTCATGGTCGAAATGGTCGAGACGGCCGGTATCCTCAATCAGGCTACCAGCCAGTCCCTCGTTATTCTCGATGAGATCGGTCGCGGTACGGCTACCTTTGACGGCTTGTCGATTGCCTGGGCGGCCGTCGAGTATCTGCACGAGGTCTCCGGTTGCAGAGCGCTTTTCGCCACGCACTACCACGAGTTGACGGCCCTGGAAGGCCGGCTCGACGGCGTTGCCAACGTCACCGTCGACGTTAAGGAATGGCGCGACGAGATTGTTTTTCTGCACAAGGTCAAGCCTGGTGCGGCGGATCGTTCTTACGGAATACAGGTCGCCAAGCTGGCGGGTTTGCCGCACACGGTGGTTGCCCGCGCCGGAGAGGTGCTCAAGCTCTTGGAAAAATCCGACGCTAGCCGCGGAGGTACTGATGCGCTTGACGACCTGCCTTTGTTCGCCGCCACCCGCCCGGCCAACCCGATTACAGATGTCCGGCAGTCCTCGGCCGTGGAAACCATGCTCCAATCCATGAATCTCGATGAAATGACCCCGCGTGCTGCCTTAGAAGAACTTTACCGGCTGAAAGGCATGCTGCCTAAGTCTTGAGCATGGCTCCTGCTGGCCGCCCGAGCGCCCAGAGCAACCACGCGCCTGCCGGGCCCAGTTGGCACATTATCAAGGGTTCGGTTGGGAATGTGCCATCGCGGCAGGTTCCATCGGACGCGCTGAAGCACTAAGTTGGCCGCATGGAAAAACCACTAGACACAGTCGCCCCGTATTTTGACCCCAAGGCGCTCCGCACCGAGCTGACATCGTTGTTCCAGGCCGCTGGCGATGCCGACAAGGCGCGCAGTGCAATGCTGGAGCGGCTGAAGGAGCTTGTATCGGACGCCCGCGCAGGCGCAGAGGCTGGGCTCAATGCCGATGGCAACGGCCGCCGTTGCGCGGCTGGCTTGTCTGAATTCCAGGACGAACTGATACGGCTGATCTTCGACTACACCACAACGCACGTCTACCGCGCGACCAATCCATCTGATGCCGAACGCATGGCGATCGTCGCCACTGGCGGGTACGGCCGCGGCCTGCTGGCACCCGGCTCTGACATCGATCTGCTGTTTCTGCTTCCCTACAAGCAGACTCCGTGGGGCGAGAGCGTTGTGGAATACGTTCTGTATTTGCTGTGGGATCTCGGCTTCAAGGTGGGGCACGCAACCCGCAACGTCGATCAATGCATCAAGCTGTCCATTGCGGATCTGACAATCCGTACAGCGGTACTCGACAGCCGGCTGATCCTCGGCGATGGGCAATTGTATGAGGAACTGGAGCAGCGCTTCAGGAGCGATGTGGTTCATGGTACCGCTCGTGCATTCATTGACGCAAAGATGCAGGAGCGCGACGATCGTCACAAGCGCTCTGGCGAATCCCGCTACCGCGTCGAACCCAACATCAAGGACGGCAAGGGCGGCTTACGCGACCTCCACACGCTTCATTGGCTGTCGAAATATCTCTACGGCGAGGGTGTCGGGCAGGCAACCATCGACAACGGCGCATTCACTGAAGAAGAAGTGAACACCTTCGACAAGTGCGAGAACTTTCTTTGGACGGTGCGTTGCTACCTGCACTTTCTCACCGGCCGCCCCGTCGAGCAGTTATCCTTCGATGTGCAAGAAGAGATGGCCTCACGCCTGGGCTACAAACGTCACGGCGGCCTGCGCACCGTCGAGCGCTTCATGAAGCACTATTTTCTCGTTGCGAAGGATGTCGGTGACCTGACCACGATCCTGTGCAACACACTGGAGATCCAGCAGCTCAAGACATCTCCCGGGCTCAACCGGCTTTTGAATCCTCTGTCCTGGCGCACGCGCCGCGAGGTGCGCCAAAAGACGGACTTTCGTATCGATAATGATCGCATCAACGTCAGCGACCGTAACGTATTCGAGCGCGATCCAGTCAACATCATTCGTTTCTTTGCGCAGGCAGAGCATACCGACACATATCTGCATCCTGATGCCCTGCGCCTCATTCGCCGCGCACTGCCGAGTGTCAATCACTCACTGCAGGCCAACCCCGAAGCCAATCGGATCTTCCTTGAATTGCTGACCGGTCGTGTCAACCCGCAGGACACGCTGCGGCGCATGAGCGAAGCAGGCGTGCTTTCCCGCTTTATTCCCGCCTTTCGCCGCGTTGTCGGTATGATGCAGTTCAACATGTACCATCACTACACGGTGGACGAGCATCTCATTCGCACTGTCGGAAAGCTCACAGAGATTGAGCGCGGCGGAGCACATGGCGAATTGCCGTTGTGTAACGGAATTGTCTCCACCATCAAGAACCGCCGTGCACTATACGTTGCCGCCTTCTTGCACGACATCGGCAAGGGACGCGACGAAGACCATTCGATCGTCGGTGGGAGGATAGCCCGCGAATTGTGCCCGCGTCTGGGGCTGACCAAGTCGGAGAGTGATACCGTCGTCTGGCTCATCGAGCAGCATTTGACGATGTCGAACATCGCTCAATCCCGCGATATTTCGGACCCCAAGACCATCAAGGATTTCGCCGAACTTGTCCAAACGCAAGAGCGCCTGAAGCTTTTGTTGCTGCTCACGGTCGCCGACATTCGCGCCGTTGGGCCAGACACCTGGAACGGTTGGAAGGGCCAGCTTCTGCGCACGCTTTATTACGAGACCGAGGCCGTCTTGTCAGGCGGGCTTGGTAAGCCGGGGCGCACCGAACAGGTGGCTGAGGCGCAAGAAACTTTGCGATTGGCGCTGCCCGATCTCGATGGTGAATTCGTGGAACAGCAGATTGAGCGCTTCTATCCCGATTACTGGGTGAGATTTGATACCCGCCAGCACGTCGAGCATGCGCGATTGATGGCTCGCGCAAAAGAAGAGAACACCAAGCTCGCCACCGATTTCACCTCAGATGCTTTTACCGCCATCACGGAATTGACCGTTTATGCCCCGAACCATCCGCGGCTGCTGGCCTTGTTTGCTGGTGCGTGCTCCGCTGCAGGTGCAAACATCCTGGGCGCACATATTACAACCACGCGCGACGGTTTCGCGCTCGACACATTCCTGCTGCAACGCGAACTGGTAGAAGACTACGACGAAAACCGTCGGGCAAAGCGCATAGGCGAAACCATTGAAAAACTGTTAAGGGGTGAAGTCCGCTTGTCGGAGCTTCTCAACAAGCGCCGCTCCATGGAGCATCGTCTGGAAGCATTTTCTGTGGAACCGGAGGTAGTGATCGATAACACACTGTCCGATCAATTCACCGTCATAGAAGTGGAAGGACGCGACCGGCCGGGTCTGCTTTACGATCTGACCAGCGCAATTTCTGATCTCAATCTTGATATCTCATCGGCACATATCACGACGTTTGGCGAAAAAGTTGTCGACGTGTTCTATGTCACCGATCTGACGTCCAAGAAAATTGTTGCCTCCACGCGCCAGAAATCCATTGAGGAAACGCTCAAAGAGGTTTTATCGGAACTGGGAAGTGCCGATACTGCGACAGGTGCGAATGAGGCCAAAACACACGTGACATGAATGCTCGCCGGACCACTTTGCCGAAACAGCATGACCTGCCCCAGCACTGCGCCCTTGCCAGTTCCTCGCGCCTCGGATAACTGGCTGGGTTCATGAAACTCTATAAAGCCTTTGCCACCGTCGGTGGCCTCACCATGGTGAGCCGTATTCTTGGCTTCGTACGCGATATTCTGATCGCGGCGGCGCTGGGGTCTGGCGTGATAGCCGATGCATTCTTCGTCGCCTTCCGCTTTCCCAATCTGTTTCGGAGGCTTTTCGGTGAAGGCGCGTTCAACTCAGCCTTCGTACCTCTTTTTGCAAAGCGCCTGGAGGGAGAGGGTGAAGAAGCAGCCAGGACGTTCGCGCAAGAAGCAATGGCCGGCCTGCTGCTGATTCTGATCATTGTCTCGGTCTTCGCCATGCTCGCCATGCCATGGCTTATGGCGGCACTGGCGCCGGGGTTTGTTTCTGACCCTGAAAAATACAACCTTGCAGTATATTTGACTGAAATAACGTTTCCCTACCTGACGTGCATGTCGTTGGTTGCGCTATTGTCGGGCGTCTTGAACTCCATGCACAAGTTCTGGGTGGCCGCGGCAGCGCCGATCTTGCTGAACGTCGTGCTGATTTCTGCCATCACGTTCGCCCTAGCAATGGGCTTTGCTGAAAAGCCGGAGGCTGGATATGTCCTCGCCATTGGTGTGTTCATCGCCGGTTTCGCGCAACTCGCCATGCTGTGGATCGCAGTCCGCAAGTCTGGCATGCGGCTGCGTTTCGTTCGCCCACGTTACACAGAAGGTGTTCGTCGCCTCGTACAACTCGGCATACCCGGCTTGATCTCCGGTGGCATCACGCAGATCAACATCGTTGTCGGCACGATCATCGCGTCGTTGCAGGCGGGAGCGGTTTCCTATCTTTATTATGCCGACCGCCTGTATCAGTTGCCGTTGGGCATCGTCGGCGTGGCTATCGGAGTGGTGTTGCTGCCAGACCTCGCCCGCCACCTGCGCGCTGGAGATCGCGTTGCGGCAATGGACAGCCAGAACAGATCTATGGAATTTGCGTTGCTGTTGACGCTGCCCGCCGCAATTGCACTGGTTGTCGCCGCCGAGCCGATCATACGGGTGTTGTTCGAACGCGGCGCCTTCCTGGCTGAAGACACACCCAAAACAGCCTATGCCTTGATGGCTTTTGCGCTTGGACTTCCCGCGTTCGTGCTTATCAAGGTGCTCCAGCCCGCGTTCTTCGCTCGTGAGGACACACGCACGCCGATGATCTATGCCGGCATCAACATGCTGGTGAATGTTATTGCATCTATCGGGCTCTTCTACTTGTTCAAACAGCTTGGCTACATGCCCCATGTAGGTATCGCGCTGGCAACGTCTCTTGCAGCTTGGATCAATGCCTACATGCTGTATGCCACCCTGAAACGGCACAGCGATTTTGAAGGTGACCGGCGTCTTTCCCGAAATCTGCCATTGATTGCGGGCGCAAGCGTTGTGATGGGCGTCGTCGTTTACGCAGTCGCAACGTGGCTTGCCCCATCACTTGCCGGGCAGGCATCGTTTATGGAGAAACTTACCGCGCTGGCCGCTCTGGTGACAGCTGGAGGCCTGACATTCGCGGTCCTGATTGTGGCGACCGGCGTGCTGGATTTGCGCCAATTGAAGCGGGTTCTCCGCCGCCGCGCAGCGCCGTAATCGAGAACCACTGAACATGCAGGTTGCGCCAGGCGCCGCCACGGGCGATAAACCGCGCCTGTTCGAAGGAAGCGAAGAATGACGATCAAGGAACGTGTCTTTTCTGGCATGCAGCCAACCGGCAGCCTGCACCTGGGCAATTATCTGGGTGCCATGCTGCAGTGGATCAAGCTGCAAGAAACGCATGAGTGCATATATTGCGTGGTTGATTTGCATGCCATCACGGTCTGGCAGGAGCCCGAGGAACTGCGCCGTTCCATCCGCCAGGTGACGGCTGCTTATATCGCCGCTGGCCTCGATCCTGAAAAGAGCATTCTGTTCAACCAGAGCCAGGTGTCAGCGCACGCGGAACTGGCGTGGATCTTCAATTGCGTCGCCCGCCTGGGTTGGCTTGGCCGCATGACGCAGTTCAAGGAGAAAGCTGGCAAGGACCGCGAAAAGGCATCTGTCGGCCTTTATGCCTACCCCAACCTGATGGCCGCCGACATCCTCGCCTATAAGGCAACCCATGTGCCGGTAGGTGACGACCAGAAGCAGCATCTGGAGCTGTCGCGTGATATCGCCCAGAAATTCAACAACGACTTCAAGAACGAAATAGAACGCATCGGTTATGCGGATGGCATCTTCTTTCCGCAGCCTGAGCCGGTCATCACCGGCCCAGCGACGCGCGTCATGAGCCTGCGGGACGGCACGAAGAAAATGTCGAAGTCCGACCCCTCAGACCTCTCTCGCATCAATTTGACGGACGATAAGGATACAATCGCCAAAAAGGTTCAGAAGGCCAAGACGGACCCCGAGCCGCTCCCCTCCGAACCCGACGGCCTTAAGGGGCGGCCTGAAGCTGAGAACCTGGTGGGTATTTATGCCGCCCTGGTTGGGAGTTCGGCCGCCAAGGTCTTGGCTGATGTAGGCGGTGCGCAGTTCTCGTCATTCAAGAAGACGCTGGCCGAGGCGGCGGTAGAACGACTGGCCCCGATTACCACAGAGGCTGCCCGTATGATGCAGGACCCCCAAGGCATAGACAGAATACTCGCCGATGGTTCCGCCCGTGCGCGCAAACTCGCAGCTCCCATCATGGATGAGGTCAAGGAGATCGTAGGGTTTATTCACAAATGAAAGTAGTATTGCCTGCCAGACTGTTGTCACCCCGCGGTGCACGGATCTGGGTACCCGTTACCGTGAAAATGAGCCTTGGAATCATGAGGCCATAGCCGCATTTTGCCACAGGCCTGTCCTGCATGGCATTCAGGAATTCATATTGTCGCCCTTGGGCGTAGATGGCAGCATGGGAATCATGAAACGACGTCGCAGCTTTGAATCTGGTCACCGCCGCAAGTTCCTTCTCGTTGTCGACGACAGTGTCGAGGTGGAAAGCGCGCTTTATTTTGCAGCCAGCCGCATCGAGCACACCGGTGGCGTTATCGTCATGTGCTACATCATCCAGCCGCAGGGCTTCCAGCACTGGATGGGCGTTCGCCAGGTTCAGTTGGAAGAAGAGTCTAACACGGCCAAGGCGTTGTTCCGCCTATTCCGCCGCAAGCTCAACTTGGCGGGTTTTGAGAGCGTCGAGACTGAGGAAGTGATCCGTGAGGGGACCACCGCCGAAGAAATTCTCGAAGTGATCCAGGAAGACGAGGATATCGCTCTGCTCGTGCTTGGCGCCTCTGTAGAAGACAAGGGACCAGGACCATTGGTATCGACCCTTGCTGCCGGGTCTCGGGCCGGCACTTTTCCCGTGCCCGTCACCATTGTTCCCGGCAATCTGACGCTGGAGCAGATTCGCTCCCTGGCCTGAAATTTCGCTCTGTTATCTGCCTTATCATCTTTGTGCAGCCTGATTACCGCTGGTCGTGTCAGCACTTGTCACGCGCGCGATCGCGGTGATTTGAGGATAAAAATTGATTCCGGGGCTCGACTTTTCGTCACCTTTCCCCTACATCCTTGGAAACGTTCTAAACTGTGTGTCACACGCGTTGGCACGCTCCTAGAGCATATTCAGCCGAAGTGTACGCGGTTCGGCGTGAAGAACACCGCGAGAAATAAAAGAAAATAGTTCGCGTTCGCGGTTACGTGAAAAGTGAACGTGATCTAGCCTGTTGAAGAGTTTATCAGCTAAAAGAAGAACCAACTAAAGGCGGTTCCCTGAATCAAACTTCACGTGCACCAAACCCGTTCAATCTAATAGTCAGGGCGAGAATTCATGTTCATCCAGACGGAAGCGACCCCCAATCCAGCAACCTTGAAGTTCATCCCAGGCAAGTCCGTTTTGTCTGCGGGTACTGCGGATTTCCGTTCCCGGGACGAGGCCGATGCCTCGCCGCTCGCCACAAGATTGTTTGATATCGACGGTGTGGAGGGCGTTTTTCTCGGTTCGGATTTCATTTCCGTGACCAAGGACACCACTGAATGGCAGCACCTGAAGCCGATGATCCTGGGTGCGATCATGGAGCACTTCTTGTCAGGGGCTCCGACACTTTCTGGCGAGGGTGGCAATGACAGCGCTGGTGGTAACTATGCGCCAGAAGACGCCGACACCGTCAAAACCATCGTCGAGCTTCTCGAAACACGTGTCCGCCCCGCAGTTGCCCAGGATGGTGGAGACATCACCTTTTCGGGGTTCCGCGACGGCATCGTTTATTTGCACATGCGCGGCGCGTGTGCGGGATGCCCCAGTTCGACCGCGACACTACGCCATGGCATTGAAAACCTGCTCAAGCACTTCTGCCCTGAAGTGCAGGAAGTCCAGGCTGTTTAATCTGGCTTTCCAGGTCTGATTGCCACAGTCGGGCATTCTGACATGCTGATGACGACGTCAATCGCATGTCGTGCAATGTGAATTGAGGAACCTCGCCCTTTGGTGCGGGGTTCCTCTTTTGCAGGTCCGCCCACCAACGCCATCCCTTCTGCATTGGTCGCTGCAATTCAGTTGGCCCGCCACCCCCTAAAATTGTTCGAAAGGAACCACTGATGGGTCAGCCGATCGACCAGACCGCCCTGGATACGCTCTTTTTCGATGCCCGGTCCATGAACGCTTGGCAGGACAAGGATGTCCCAGACGATCTTCTGCAGAAGCTCGTAGATGTTCTCAAGATGGGCCCGACTAGCGCAAATTGCTCACCCGCCCGTATCATCTTCGTCAAATCTGCACAGGCTAAGGAAAAGCTGAAGCCGCTGCTCTCGGCCGGCAACGCTGAAAAAACCATGAGCGCGCCAGTCTGCGCCATTATCGGCCAGGACATGGAGTTTTACGAGCATTTGCCAAAACTCTTTCCGCATACAGATGCCAAGAGCTGGTTCACGGGCATTCCCGACAAGATCCAGGAAACGGCATTTCGGAACGCTACCTTGCAGGGTGCCTATCTGATCCTGGCGGCGCGTGCTCTAGGTCTCGATTGCGGCCCAATGTCAGGTTTCGATCCCAGCGGTGTCGACAAGGCGTTTTTTGCAGGCACGAACATTAAGTCGAACTTCCTATGCAACCTTGGCTACGGCGACCCAGCCGGCCTCTTTTCGCGCAGCCCGCGTTTCTCTTTCGACGAAATGGCAAAGATCATCTGACCGGGTTGAGCCACTGTAGGGTCCGGACCCAACAATATTGGCTCCAAGACGGCCTGCGCACATCATGTTGCAGCGCGGTGACGCCGCGCGGGCGCTTGTTTGGTGCGGGAAAAAGTCGTGGTGCAATCGTTGCCTCTGGCGTGTAGCGTCGCGGGCAATGAATATCCTTGCATTCGATACATGCTTTGCGGCCTGCTCAGCTGCAGCGGGCCGTGCGCCGGCTACGGCTGATTCTGGCTGGGGTGGGCTGAGCATGCTGTTCGAACCAATGGACAAAGGCCACGCCGAACGTCTTCCCAGCATGATTGCGGAAGTGATGCAGAAATCAGGTCTTGCTTTTTCCGAACTTGACCGCATCGCAGTCACCAACGGGCCCGGCAGCTTTACAGGTTCGCGGATGGCCGTCGCAGCCGCCCGCGCGCTGGGCCTGGGCGCCCGGCGAGACATCGTCGCTGTTTCCAGCTTGGCCGTAATGGCGGCCCGCGCTGCGCGGCTGCTGGGTTCTAATGGTCTTGAAGGCACCACCCAAGCCGGAAATAGCCTGCAAGACGGCGGGCATCTTTCGATCGCGGTTGATGCGCGGCGCGGGGAGGTTTATGTCCAGCAGTTCCTGATTGGGGAACTCAGGAGTACAGGTCCGCTGGTTGAGGAACTTTCAGAGCCGTTGCTGATGACGGTGGAAGAGGCAGCCAAACTCGGGGGAGATGAGCCAATGGTGCTGGCCGGATCAGCCGCTGCATCAGTCGCCCAGGCGGCTGAGCGCGCAGGTCGGCGTGCAACGGCGTCTCTGCCCGAACTCCTGCCGCACGCGCAGGATTTGGCGGTTCTAGGGGCCAGGATGGAACCGCTACGGGAGGCCGTCAGGCCGCTTTATATGCGTCCAGCGGACGCCAAGCCACAAGTTGGCAAATCAATAGAGAGGGCATCATCATGAGCACGGCGATCGCACGCCTAGATCCAAAATTCATAAGTCTTGTTTGGGCGGGGCCTGAGCGTGCGGTTGAGGTCGCAGAAATGCATGGCCAGCTTTTCCAGCCAGCATGGGGCGAAGCCAGCATGCAGGAGACGCTTTCGCACCCAGGGTCGATAGCCTTCATGGCGCGTGTCCGCGAAGGTGCCGACGCATTGCCCGAACCTGCTGGTTTTGTCGTCGGGCAGATCGCCGCTGACGAAGCTGAAATCCTATCCATCGGCGTTTTGCCCAAATTGCAGCGCCGCGGCGTCGGCACCTTGTTGATCGAGGGATTGGCCCGTGCAGCAAAGCGCTCCGAGGTAAACAGACTGTTTCTTGAGGTTGCAGCCGACAATCAGGCAGCATTTGAGTTGTACCGGAGCTGCGGGTTTACTGCTGTAGGTATGCGCAAGGGGTATTACGAGCGTGCAGGCGCCGAACCGCAGGATGCCTTGATCCTGGCACTGCCACTGGATCGCTAATGCATGTCGCGCAAAAGTGTGTAGCGGTTTTGCGATAACGGCATGCACTCGGATTTTATGCATTGGGTCCGGAACCACAGTCGGGACGGGCGTCACGTGTAACGAGTGAAACGGTTGAGAAAGCGGGTCCACACGCAGGAACACGCTCATGAGCGCCTTGAGAGCCGCCTCGATCCTCGCCGGCTTCGCTGGCCTGACCTTACCGTTGATGCCGGTTCAGGCGGCGTTGGTGCGCGTTGCCCCTAGCCTCGCCCGCCGGCTTCCGCATTGGTACCATCGTCGCGTTTGCCGTTTAATCGGCGTGCGCCTTCATGTCGTTGGTGAGGTGGCCCGTGGCCATCCGGTTCTGCTGATTTCCAACCACTCGTCCTGGCTCGATATTCCGGTGCTCTCGGCGGTGGCTCCCGTTTCGTTTGTCGCCAAGAAAGAAGTCGGGACATGGCCCGGCGTTTCCGCGCTGGCCCGCCTGCAACGCACAGTGTTCGTTGATCGAGAACGCCGCACGGCCGTCGGAGCGACCGCTAACGACATAACAAAACGGCTTGCTGCCGGTGATACTATCGTTCTGTTTGCCGAAGGCACGTCCAGCGACGGGAACCGTGTGCTGCCATTTCGAACCTCTCTGTTTGCCGCAGCCAAACCCAGTTTGCCCACGCGACGGTCGTCAGATGAGCCCAATTCGACCACAGATCAACTCGCCCAACAGGGCGGCGGCCAGGCCCCTCAGGAGACCATTTCCGCCAAAACCGTCGTCCAGACCATTGCGATCACCTACACGCGCCTTCACGGCGTACCCCTGACACGTGCAGATCGTCCGCTGGTTGGCTGGTACGGTGACATGGATCTACCGCCGCACGCCTGGAAACTACTGCAAGCCGGACCGATCGATGCCCGCATCGTAATTGGTGCGCCTGTGCCGCTGGAGGAGTTTGCTGACCGCAAGTCCCTGGCAAGGCACAGCGAGGATGAAATCCGCAACAATCTCGTGCGCACCTTGCGCGGCGGTGACCGGGAGCAGGACATCGTCACCACGCGGCCACGTTCCGGTCCCCGGACAAAGCCACACAGGCCCGCCCGCCCCCGCTCCGGACGCATGGTCTAGGGGCCGGACCCTGCGTCATGATAGCAACGGGCTGTGCTCTGAAAATTAACTACAAAAAGTAGGGCTTATCCGTATTGTGTCCGCGCCCTGACACACCTGGAGAAAAATCGCGTTGGTGCACAGAGACGTTGCAATTCACCGCAACCTCCTGATAGACGCAACGGCCAAATCACCTCAAACCTGATGGGGCGTGGAATTTAGTCTCAATCGGGTCAGATCAGAGTGGACGGGTGGCAACAGGCGCACGGTCAATGCCGATGCCGCGATCCCGCCCAGGTCTGCCGTCATGAACGGTCGTACAACTCTAAAGTTTCGCGAAAGCGGGATTTTAAGGGTCAGATGGAAAGCCAGGCGTTAATGGGTTGAGAAACTCACGCGCCTAGACTGAACCCACGCTGCACTAAGCAGCGGGAAACATGAGCGAGGATCCGGCGATGCCCGGAACCAAAAAGGTACTGATCAAGACGTTCGGCTGCCAGATGAACGTCTATGACTCCGAGCGCATGACGGAGGCACTGGCCAACTATGGCTATGCCGAGACCTCATCCGCCGAGGATGCTGATCTCATAATTCTGAACACGTGCCACATTCGTGAAAAGGCTGCCGAAAAAGTCTATTCGGAACTTGGCCGCATCCGCCAGGTCAAGGATGAGCGTCGCCTTCGCGGCCGCCAGACGCAGGTAGCCGTAACCGGATGCGTGGCGCAGGCGGAAGGGGCTGAAATCGTCACTCGCGCCCCCGTGGTGGATCTGGTCGTTGGTCCTCAGAGCTACCACCGGCTGCCCGAGCTTCTGTATCGCGCCAAGAGCGAATCCCGCTCGTTGGTGGAAACGAGCTTCCCGGAAGAAGACAAGTTCGCTCATCTGCCACGCAGGGCTGCAACCCATACCGCCAGCGCCTTCCTCACAGTGCAGGAAGGTTGCGACAAATTCTGTACGTTCTGCGTCGTGCCTTACACGCGGGGCATGGAGTTTTCCCGGCCGGTCTCCACAATTCTCGCTGAGGCAAGGGCACTGGCAGATGCCGGCGTTGCCGAGGTCACCCTGCTGGGCCAGAACGTAAATGGGTATCATGGCGAGGCCGAAGATGGACGCACGTCTTCGCTGGCAGATCTTATTCGTCGCGTGGCGGAAATAGGTGGCATCAAGCGCTTGCGCTACACAACAAGCCACCCTCGCGACATGAGCGATGACCTGATTGAGGTGCACGCTACCGAACCCAAACTGATGCCCTACCTGCATTTGCCGTTCCAGGCCGGTTCAGACCGCGTCCTTGCCGCCATGAACCGCAAGCACACGGCTGCGGACTACGTCGAAATCGTTTCCCGGATCCGTAAGGCGCGGCCCGACATTGCGCTGTCGACTGACATCATCGTCGGTTTCCCCGGTGAGACGGAAGACGATTTTGCCGCCACACTTGCGCTGGTCGAGGAAATCGGTTTCGCTCAGGCTTATTCGTTCAAGTATTCCCCTCGTCCCGGAACACCTGCAGCCAAGATCGAGGAACAGGTTCCTGAGGAGGAGAAAAACGAACGTTTGCAACGTTTGCAGCGGCTGCTCGATAGTCAGCAGTCCCGCTTCAACGCCGCATGCGTCGGCCGGATATTTCCGGTACTGTTCGAGCGCTCGGGCCGCCGAGACGGCCAACTGGTCGGCCGATCGCCGTATTTGCAGCCGGTTCATGCTTTCGCCAATGCTGACATGCTGGGCCGTATCCTGCAGGTCGAAATTCTCGGCGCTGGTCCCAACAGCCTGTCCGGTGTGGTGCAGGCTGCATGAGGGCCTGCGCGCAGCTTGCGCTCCCAAAGTCAGGACGCCATACGAAAAACCTGGACAAGCCGGTTCCGCGGCGGAATGATCCGTTTCGCTTGTGCGGGGCGGGGGGCTTTCCGCGTACGGGCATCGAAGTCGCAATGGAGAGCGAATTTTGACAGATATTCGTGGGCAAGCCGCTCCGAAGTCAGGCCAGGGGGGCAGGTCACAGAGCGAGAAGTCGCGGATTGTCGTACCGTTTGAAGACAACCGAATCCTCGCCAATCTCCTGGGTGAATACGATTCACACATGGCTCTGCTTGAAGATCGCTTGGGCATTGATGCGCATGCCCATGGCAACGTCATCATTTTGAATGGCTCCGACACCAACTGCCAGATCGCGCGCGAAGTTCTGGAGGTGCTTTACAAGCGTGCCGCCGACGGCGAGCCTATAGGTCCTGGTGACTTCGATGGCGCGATCCGCCATGCACGCCACCAGGCGCCCGAAGGCGTGAGTACAGGGCCGGCCCAGGTGGCAACGCGCCGCCGTGTCATCAAGGCACGCACGCCGGCTCAAAGCAGCTACATGCACGCCATAGAGACAACCGATCTTGTGTTCGGTATCGGCCCGGCCGGTACGGGCAAGACGTATCTGGCGGTGGCTTATGCCGCACATTTTCTCGAACGAGGTGTTGTTGAGCGGATTATTCTTTCGCGCCCCGCAGTGGAAGCAGGAGAGCGGTTGGGCTTTCTCCCGGGCGACATGCGCGAAAAGGTCGATCCCTACCTTCGCCCGCTCTACGATGCACTTTACGATGTGCTGCCACCCGAAAAGGTTGAGCGCGACATCGAGACGGGCGTGATAGAAATCGCGCCGCTGGCTTTCATGCGCGGCCGCACGCTGGCCAATGCTTTCGTCATTCTCGACGAGGCGCAGAATACCACCAGCATGCAAATGAAGATGTTTTTGACGCGATTGGGTGAAAACGCCAAGATGGTGGTGACCGGCGATCCCAGTCAGGTTGATTTGCCACCCGGCGTCGCGTCCGGTCTGGTGGAAGCCGAGCATCTGCTGCGCCAGGTTGATGGCATTGCATCGGTGCGGTTCCAGGCCGGTGATGTGGTCCGTCGCGATCTCGTCGCGCGCATCGTCGAGGCTTACGATAAGTTGAGCTAGAGCATGTTTAGCTGAAGTGTGCAGCGGTTCAGCGTGAAAAACATGCTTCAAACGAACGAGCATGTTTAGCTGAAGTGTGCAGCGGTTCGGCGTGAAAAACATGCTTCAAACGAACGAGCATGTTTAGCTGAAGTGTGCAGCGGTTCAGCGTGAAAAACATGCTTGGACCCACCAGCAGTACGCACGCGTGCCGCATGAAAAACTAGACCGGATATTTCAGGCCTTGACCCGTAACAATATATCGCCTCCCGCTAACGAGGCAGGTGTTATGCAAAATAATCTGGCTGGCGAGGTTATCGTCACGCTGCGCGCCGACGTGGTCAAAGATGCAGGTGACTGGTCGCAATACGGCGCATCAGATGAAATAAAGCACGTCGTGGATCGCTCAATCGCCGCAGTGCTGGCGTCGCAGACCGCATCGCGTCGTCTTCCATCAGCCCCAGCTGGCTTGGAAGTCGCAATTGTTCTTTCCAACGATGTGAGCATCGCAGAACTCAATGCGCAGTTCCGCGGCAAGGCGGGCCCCACGAATGTGCTGTCGTTCCCCGCACCTGACCAATTCGCCCAGATCAATCCTGGAGAGCCGCGTCCGCTTGGCGACGTTGTCCTGGCACTTGAGACAATTCTGGGAGAGGCCGTGCAACTTTCGCGGACG
>JBKEAX010000346.1:0-2682 GCA_047972825.1 Hyphomicrobiaceae bacterium
CTTGCCCCGCAAGAAGTCGTCGCCCTGCGAGCAAGGTTCGGCGAGAATGCGTTACCTGAGGAAAAACCCCGCACGTTGCTGGCTCGGTTCATTGCACAGCTCAACAGCATGCTCATTTACGTCTTGTTGGGTTCTGCCGCGATCACAGCTATCCTGGGGCATGCCGTCGATACAGCCGTGATCCTGGCCGTGGTCATCCTGAACGCGGTGTTCGGCGTCATGCAGGAAGGCAAGGCCGAACGTGCCCTGGGTGCAATTCGCGCGATGATTAGCCCCACCGCATCAGTCATCCGCGACGCAAAACGCCAGACGATACCCGCACGCGACCTCGTACCCGGTGACATTCTCCTGATCGAAGCTGGTGACCGCATAGCAGCAGACGCAAGACTGATCTCCGCACGCGGCCTGCGAATAGACGAAGCACCCTTGACCGGAGAATCCGTTCCCGTTGACAAACGGCCGCAAGCCGACCTGCCAGACGCAGACTTGGCCGAGCGAGCCAGCATGGTCTACTCAGGCACGCTTGCAACACAGGGGCAGGGAACAGGTGTTGTGGTCGCAACCGGTGCAGCCACCCAGATCGGGCGCATCACGACAATGATGTCGTCCATTACAGAGACCACAACACCATTGATCCGGCAAATCGATACATTCGCCAGGCAGCTGAGCTTCGCCATCCTTGCCCTGGCGGGCGCAACTCTGGTGTTTGCAATAACAGTCCGCGGCTACACGCTGGATGACGCGTTTCTGGCGGTTGTCGGCATGGCCGTGGCGGCAATTCCAGAAGGCCTTCCAGCCGTCATGACGATTACTCTGGCAATTGGAGTTGAACGCATGTCGCGGCACAACGCCATAGTACGGCAGCTCCCGGCAGTTGAAACACTTGGATCTGTTTCTGTCATCTGCACCGATAAGACAGGCACACTCACGCGCAACGAAATGACCGCCCGCCATGTCGCAACAGCAGCCGGCATGTACCAGGTGGAAGGGGGCGGATATCGCCCGCTAGGCGAAATTCGCAGTACCCAAGGTTCCATCCGATTTGGAGACAACCACGACATTGCATTCGATGCCTTGATCGCGGTCGCCGCACTGTGCAACGACGCTCGTCTCGTCGCTGAACCCGCAAACAGTGGCGATGCTGGCACTCAGCAATGGAGCGTTGCTGGTGACCCCATGGAGGGTGCACTTCTGGCACTCGCCCAGAAAGCAGGTTTCAACATCGCTGACCCGGCAGCGGTAGTTCACCGCCACGATGTCATACCCTTCGACGCCGCACACCGCTTCATGGCGACATTGCACGACGCAGCCGATATCTCAGAAAAACTCGCCACGCTTTCACCCGATCATGAAACACCACGGCTTATGCTGTTGAAAGGTGCGCCCGAACAGGTGCTCGCACTGTGCAGCGGCGTCCTCTCTGACGGCGCCATCACGCCGTTGCGGAATGAAGACTGGCAGCAAACCATTGCAACGCTCGCCGCTCAGGGCGAACGAACCTTGGCCTTTGCATTCAAACTATTTCCAGCAGGTGCGAAGACCATTGAGATAGCCGATGCCGATAGCGGTCTGGTGCTTGCGGGAATCGTTGGCCTCATTGATCCGCCACGAGATGAGGCCAAGGCAGCAATCGCTGAGGCCTCCACGGCAGGCATTTCAACCAAGATGATAACTGGCGACCACGCACTAACTGCAAAGGCCATTGCCAACGACCTGGGCATTGATACAACCGCAGGCGTTGCCTCCGGCCAGGACATCGAAACGCTGGATGCACGAGAACTTACAGCGATAGCGCAACGCACCAACGTTTTCGCCCGCACCGCACCGGAACACAAACTGCGGTTGGTCGAAGCGCTACAGTCGGAAGGCGCAATCATCGCAATGACAGGCGACGGCGTGAACGACGCACCTGCCTTGAAAACTGCCGACGTTGGTGTGGCGATGGGACGAAAAGGCACCGAAGCCGCAAAAGAAGCTAGCCAGATGGTCCTCGCCGACGACAACTTCACCTCCATCGTCGTGGCCGTGAAAGAAGGGCGAACCGTTTACGATAATCTTACCAAGGTTATCGGCTGGACGTTACCAACGAACTTCGGCGAGACTCTCGTTGTGATGCTCGCCATCCTCGGCGGCTTCGTATTGCCCGTCACCCCCGTGCAGATCTTGTGGATCAACATGGTGACAGCGGTTGCACTCGGCTTGGTGCTGGCGTTTGAGCCTCCTGAAACCGATGTCATGCAACGCCCCCCACGGCCACCTGGACAATCTCTCCTGACACCCCTACTCATCTGGCAGGTTCTATTCGTCTCGGCGCTGTTCGTTGCCGGAGCGTTCGGCATGTTCTGGTGGGCACGCCACCGTGGTATCGACATTGCCGAAGCACGGACGATCGTCGTCAATACAATTGTTGTATTCGAAATATTCTATCTGTTCGCCGTGCGTTACCTCCGGGCCGGATCGATATCCGCGCGAGGCATGCTGGGGACGCCGCCTGTCCTGATCGGCGTGGGTAGCATCGTCGTGCTCCAGTTCGCCTTCACTTATCTGCCGTTTATGCAAGGACTGTTTGACACACGCGCTGTAGCAGTTGAAGACGGTCTGACGATCATCGGGCTGGGCGTGCTCCTGCTGCTCATTCTGGAAGGGGAAAAGCGGTTGCGCCGCCAATTCCTGGGACACCGC
>JBKEAX010000398.1:0-3308 GCA_047972825.1 Hyphomicrobiaceae bacterium
ATTCAAGGACCATATGCGATCGGCAGCCCGAAGCCTGCGTCAAGGCGGGCGAGATCTATGAAGACCTGAAGGCGAAAGCAATTTTCGGTGCCGAACTGATCTATGCGATTGCCACCGGCCCAGGAGATCCGGACGGACCTGCCGTAGACCAAGGACAAACGTCCAAGCCCACAAAGACGGCGCCTGCACCCTCCATGCGGTGGGACGGTACGCCGCGGCGCCAGACAACCGCATGGCAAGACACATTGAGGTCCTCGGATCTTGAACCCGGCTGGCGCGGCAACCGCTAGGGTCCGGGCCCAATAGCAATGAGTGGCCAAGATCGTCAGCCGAGGCGAAAGAGGCAAGTGGGCGGAGGGCCGGAAATCTGGTTGATTTTCAAGCGAGCGCAACGCACCAGGCGGGCAAACCCGGACTGTCTTGGACCTATTCTTATTGAGTCCGGACCCTAGAGTATGTTCAGCCGAAGTGTACGCGGTTCGGCGTGAAGAACACCGCGAGAAACAAAAGAAAATAGAACGCGCGCGGTTCCGTGAAAAGTGAGCGCGATCTAGAGTCCGGGCCCTGGAACCTGCCAGGCTCAGCTAGACGCATTCTGCCGCAGCGCAATTGGTTCACAATTATCGCCCGGCTCTAGCCCAGCAGTTGCCTCCTTCAGCCTTGCGTCCTATGTCAGGACAACAAGAACGGAGGCCATGGACCGTGACGACACTTTCTGAGATCCGCGACGATTTTGCCCTGCTTGACGATTGGGAGGACCGTTACCGATACGTCATCGAGCTTGGCCGCCAGTTGCCGGAATTCCCAGAACAGTTCCGCACTGATGAAAACAAGGTGCGCGGTTGTGCAAGCCAGGTCTGGATTGCAACACATCCAAGCGACAGCGACGGACAACAACGACTTCATTTCGATGGTGACAGCGACGCCCACATCGTGCGCGGATTAATTGCTATTGTATTCGCGCTCTACCAGGACGCTACACCGGCGGAGATTTTGGCAGGCGACGCCCAAGCTGTATTCACCGAGTTGGGGCTGGCAGAGCATCTCACACAGCAGCGCTCCAATGGCCTTGCTTCGATGATCGCACGTATTCGTAACGATGCGACTGCTGCGACCGGTTGACCCCCACTTCCGCTTTGAACAATCATGTTCCCTCATCCTCACGCGAAGAAATGCCTACAGTCTCTGGCCGGTACCCGTCTGCTCCCCAGTGAAGGACACGTGCCGGCCCAGCTTGACTGGAACCGTGCGCCGCATCCGTTCGATCAATCCGGTAATGTCTTGCCAATGCGGAAAGCGCCACCTGCAATACGATCTTGCCCGAACGCTGCGGCCACCCAGAAGCCTTTTCCAACTGCTCCAGGCCATTCAGGTGACAGCACACATCCACCAGCACTCTGGCCAATTCGGCACCAACAGCACTCAAAGCGCCTGACACGCGTTCTCGTGCAGCCTGTGCACGATCACTGATGTCCAAAGCCGAATGCGCTCCCGCACTTCCCCGCGTTTCCCCGGATGCAGCCCGCTCCCAATTCACGGTAAGGCGCGGCATGAGTTGCGCCGTCTCATAATCCCTCCGCAGCCGTTCGCCAGCTTGGAATTGAGACTCGCTGATAAGGCTAGCGCCTGATTTGTCGCGCCTTCGATAAAGCCACGCCAAAGGGCTTTCGCTGACGGAAATGACTGGTACACCTTCGCCAGCAGTATGAATACGCCCACCACGCTTGCTGCTCAAAGATCCATTCCCCGACGCCCCCCCACCTGGCCGAACACCGCTCTGCAGCTGCTTAGTAAGGAGTTTCCGCCCGGCAGCACTGATCCGCCAACATTGATCTGAAGTATTTTTTTCCACCAGCCCTGCAGAGCACACCCGTTCCCAAAGACTAGCTGAAACATGCTGGATTACGTCCGGCATCAATTCTGATCCCCCCATGACGCGAACAGTTTGGCCACCGTCGCTATCAGGGTCGGCTTCGGCGAAGGCATGCACGCGCGAAAGTGCTTTCAGCAGCCGCAACACTGAACGCCCGCCACGTCTGGAAACCGGTGTCGTCATTGAAGCAGCCACCCCCCCGGCACACCACCGCGATTCTGCCGCGCCGCAAGCTGCAATTGCACGACGTGTTCCAGAAGTTCCAAGACACGATCGAATATGGGATCGTCGCGTTCGTCTTCGATCACACCGCATGCATGGGAAACCGTTGTCCGGTCGCGGTCAAAAACACGCCCAACGTCGGTCAACGTCATGCTGAAAGAGACGTGTGCAAGGTACATTGCCACTTGCCTGGCCCGGGCCACTTTGGCGCGTCCCCGCGTCGATTGCCGCAGCTCACAACCTTGCACCCCGAAAACCTGCGCTACCGCATCCTCGATCACGAGGCGCTCACATGAACTGTGTGCACCTCCAGTAAGATTCTCGCCCTCGCCCAGGTTGCCCGCCATCGTAGCAGCAGGCAGGCAGATCTTCGAAACACAAGCATCCATTGCTTCACCGTCGGTTGGTTGCCTCAGACACACAAAGCATAAATCCAGTTTCACTCTCCGCGCTCTCAAACCTAGGCCTGCAGTGAACGAGGGGGATAAGTGTAGAAATGCCTGCTGCCTGCGTCCCTCCCGTTTACCCAACCTGGGTCCCGGCCCAAGGCTCCGCCCTGGGCAATTGCGCAAACGCGGCGCGCGATAAATCCCCGCCCTCTGCAACGCGCTCAAAGTTGCTGTTCGAACCACTCTCCCGCAGCAGGCGCCAAGGAAACTGCATTGCCACAAGACGTTCTCAGCGAACCCGATGCGATCAAGAAAAAAGGGAGGCAGGCCTACGAACGTCGACGGGATCTGCCCCGCCTCATCGCCCTCTGGCCGCACGAACTGGACGCAGGCAATAACGATATGTGCCACGTCATTGTACGCAAACTCAGAGCAGCACTGCGCGCTGAACGCCAACGCGGGCTTGCCGGGCATTGGACCTACGACGTCACCCGTCACGCCCAATTAGCCCTGGCATACCGCACCGAAACGGCCCTGCTCCATGGCAAAACCGCGCAAAACAATAACGCCCGCGATAAAAAGCGCGGGCGAAGATAACCAATTGAGTTGATGGCGAAGGGCTCAGCCCCAAGCTGAGCGCAGACCTACAAACCATATGCAGCGCAAAAGCGGTGGGCATGCTGTTGCCCACCACGTTCAATCTCGGCGCGTGCCCAGCCCCATTTTTTTAGCCAAGTCGGAACGCTGTCGCGCATAGTTTGGCGCCACCATGGGATAATCATGCGGCAGCCCCCACTTCTCCCGATATTCCTCCGGCGTCATGT
>JBKEAX010000415.1:0-1969 GCA_047972825.1 Hyphomicrobiaceae bacterium
CTGACGCTGAAATACGCCCCCTCACCGATGAGGTTAGATCGATTCGTTACGTTTCGTTAAGAGAATCAGTCTGCTACCGGGCCCGCTAGAAAATTCTCAGCCCACTACTCAGGTTGCGCTCGAATTTTGATGCTCATGCTTTTCCACAAACCACAGCGGACTAATCCACAGGTCATCCCACAAATCACAAGGGTTACACACAACATCTAGTATCTCGGGCCGCTGCTGGCCCCAAGTGTTGCTCAAGCTCGGTATGGCGTGCCTTCGAGGTTTCAGATCAAATTGCAGCGCTCCGGCACACACACTTTCTGAAGCACCGTTTAACACTGTTACATAAACAGCACGCAGAACCGAACACGGGAACTTGGGTTGCATCCACCATACGATCGTGAAAGGTTAGATGTGAATGTACGATCGCCCTACGGTTCAATCCTGCGCGTTTTTAAACTCGGGATCACTTTGCCACCTCGTTCTCGATCGCACAGCCAGCGGCAACGGCAGTTTGGTCGGGTCGAAGCTCACTGGTGGATGGGTAAACCGGACCGGTGATCAATGAAGTCTAACGGCGGGGGCCGTGACTGGAGGTGCGGAATGCGTCTGGTCGGCAGCGTTTTGGTATTGATCTCGGCTCTCAGCGTCGGTGCTTACGCCTATCTTCCGCCAATTTATCCTGGCCAAGACCGGCTGGCCGAAATCCTCCTCATTCAAGCATCCGATCACGCGACGGCAGATGAACGGGATGCTGGCATGCAGCCGCTTGCGCGGCATGATGAAGCTCATGCTTTAATCGGTTCACAGCACCCAGAAGCCCGACCTGGACCGGCAGCACTGGCTCCAGCGCCGAAGTCAGGCGCTGTCCCTGGTAATGGCGGCGTGCTTTCGACAATAAAACGCGCAGACGCGAAAGTCATAACGCCACCTGTTGCGATAGCCCGTCCATGGCGTACCATTGTCACGGGCGCCAACACGAACGCCGCCCCCGTGCTGAACTCAGCCACGCCGGCCAAACATGACTACGAGGCCCGTTACAGGCTGATCCGCGACCTTCAAGCCGAACTCAAGCGTGTTGGCTGCTACGCCGGCAACATCGACGGCGATTGGGGTCCAGGTTCAAGATATGCTGCTTCAAGCTTCCTGCGGAAGGTCAATGCGACCTTGCCCATCCGCAATCCCGACTACATCCTGCTGAGCCTTGTGCGGGGACACCCTGACCGTGCCTGTGGGATAAATTGCCCGAGCGGGCAAACCCTTGGCAGCGATGGGCGTTGCATAGCTAGCGTGATTGCCCAACGTACCAATTCACCACCGCCTAGCAAGCCCGGCTTGCGTGTGCATGACGCGTTGCCTGCCAGCGATAAACCTGCTCGCGAGACACGGATCGTTGGGGCGCAGGGAGATGATACCATTGTTGCTCCCACACCACGGCTTGCACGACGCCCTGATGTTGCGAAAGTAGACCAACAGCTGGCCCAGCCACCACCAGCATCCACGACCCAGCGTTGGGGGACTGCTGATTCGCGAGCCGTTATGCCCCGAAGGGAGCCGCTGCCTGGCAGGATGTCGATCGGTGCACCGCTACCAGCGAACGCGCCCCCGACACTACCGGTCATTGCTGCCCCGCCAACCCCGGAGAAAGCTCCGCCGCAGTTGGTGCGTTTGCAGCAGCAAGCTCGTCTTACGAATGAAAGTGACCGCTTTGGCGCCGTTCGGTCGAATGGTCAGCGTGCGCGCGAAGGTCAGGCTGCGAAGCGCCACCCGGCCAAATCGACCGGTCTAAATCGCGCGAAGGTTCCTACAACATCGCAGATGCGATCGATCAAGAAAGCGTCACGGTCGCACAAGCGCGCCCGCCGTTCGCGAATGGTCACGACATCGGCTGGAAAGGTGCGCCGCGGTTCAACCCGACATAACTTGATGCTAAGCCTTGGCGGCGTTTTCTGAATTCCTATTTGTCGCTCTTGTGAGCCCT
>JBKEAX010000448.1:0-3919 GCA_047972825.1 Hyphomicrobiaceae bacterium
GGAACAGGAAGGGCAGATAGTATATGTCGAGCGGCTTATAGAACGTTGCGACATTGGTGGTTGGCACAAGCGCAAAATCGACAACGCCGATCTGCATGCTCTCGACCAACGCACGCGATGAGCCGATTGTGCTGTTTGGGAAGACTGCAATATTGATCTTACCGCCGGTCTTTTCCTTGATGGTATCTGCGAACTTCTGGGCTCCGCGCGCCAGTGGGTGAGCTTCGTTGTAGGGGTGCCCGAATTTGAGATTGAGCGATGGCCAATCCTCTGCCGTAGCGCTTGCAGCGTTGATCCCGACCATTGCAGAAACGGCAATACCCAGGCCCAGGAAACGCGTGACGGCTCTTCTCGAATGGTGGCGAAGCATGCTTTACTCCTTGGCTAAGTTCGAACTTGTAAAACCGGACATAAAGTTGAATTTTTTTCAAAAAACCGACAGCCGCGATCTGCTGCCGGCGTGCCTTTCATCCTGGTCATGCCCAGATCACCTCACGACATCAATATGCATCCTGCAGGAAAGCTCTAGCTCCCTGTCACTCGGTGGAATGAAGACACGTTGCCAGGTAATCGGATTGCCGCGATAGCTCATGCCGCAAATGGTAAGCACCATGCCGAATTGCCCCGCAGTCAAGCCAATGAGCCGTGTCACCCTTGGCGGTAAGGGGCCACAGCGCATGGATTCGCGCGTTTTCAGCGTTGGCGCATTGAAACGTTCTGCTAGAAGGTCACGAATGGAGACACCATCGAGTCGATCAGACATTCGCAACAATGGAGCGAAGCGTTTTTTCGGCAGGTAGACTTCGCTGAAGACATCGAATTCATTGTTGACCGACACGACGCGGGAAATCCTGACGAAGGTGCCCTCCTTGGTATTGAGTTCAACTTGCCAGGGGCCTGTCTCGTCTGTCTCTTCGACATCCAGGACGCGAAAGAAAACAGGCAATAGTTTTTTCGACCCTTCTCCAACAAACCTGAAATGTCGAAGATGCCGTTCGGGAGCGCGCGCGCCTGAAACGAATGTGCCGCGCCCGTGGTGACGTTCTACAACGCCCATTTCCGCAAGGGTTTGAAGCGCGCGACGAACCGTGCCGAGGCTCGCGCCCATTTCGTTGGCAAGTTGCTCCTCTGAAGGAATTTGTGAACCGGGTGTCCAGGTGCCCGCTTCGATATCGGCAAGCAAACGATCGGCGATCAGTTTGTGTTTCGGCTCCGCTGGAACTGAAACATTGACTGGTTTTTGCTGCTTACCGTTTGCCATGCGGACCAACCTATGCAACTCCGCCTCTGAATAACTTTCAAGTCATGTAGTGGAATTAATTCAAGCAGGCTAATATAGCCTGAAACTTGGCGTCAAGTCCTATATATGACATGGCAGAAACTTAAGCACTCTGCTGCAATTTTATGCAGGGGTGTGTTGCGCTGCGAAACGACAATGAAGCTTCATTTTTGGGGAAAGAATTGAAGCCCTTGGACACCGGTCTTCATTGCCGCAACCGAGCCAAGACTGGGTTGATGCTGCGTCGCGCTAAACTGTCGGGCTTCCGCCTGATCTGACGGAGCGTCACGGGAAAAATCTGATGTTTGTTGAAGATGCCGCGCACGGGATCGAAGTTTCGCCCGGGCACGTGTCGCCGTGTGTGGGTCTATGAGCGGCACATAGAAAGCCTGCACGAACACGAGGTCACGGTATGGGCATGACCTTGTGTGGAGCCTACGTCGACATAAAAAACTGGTATTCGGGAACTTCGAGCTTTCCAGTTCTTGTCAGAAGCGGTTCATTCCGCCAATTCGCGCATCACCTTGATGAGATCGGATTTTCCCTCAAAGCCAATGCCGGGCAGTTCGGGCATTGTGATGTAACCGTTCTCGACGCTCACGCCATCGGGAAAACCGCCATATGGCTGGAACAAGTCGGGGTAGCTCTCATTGCCACCAAGCCCGAGGCCCGCTGCGATATTGAGCGACATTTGGTGTCCGCCGTGCGGAATACAACGCGAAGGCGACCAGCCATACTGGGAGAGTACGTCAAGCGTTCTGAGGTATTCGACCAACCCATACGACAGAGCACAATCGAACTGTAACCAGTCCCGGTCCGGCCGCATGCCTCCGTAGCGCAAGAGATTGCGTGCGTCCTGGTGCGAGAACAAGTTCTCACCGGTTGCCATTGGTCCAGGATAGAATTCCGATAGCGCAGCCTGTAGCGCGTAGTCGAGCGGATCACCAACCTCTTCGTACCAGAAGAGCGGGTAGTCCCGCAGCATCTTCGCATAAGCAATGCCGGTTTCAAGATCGAAGCGGCCATTCGCATCGACTGCCAGTTGCGCATCCGAGCCGATTTCCGCAAGCACGGCCTCGATGCGGCGTCGATCTTCACTGATGGACGCTCCGCCGATCTTCATCTTTACGACTGTATAGCCACGATTGAGATAGCTGCGCATTTCTGCGCACAGTGCCGTGTCGTCCTTGCCGGGGTAGTAGTAGCCGCCTGCCGCATAGACGAACACGCGTGGGTTTGCCTGGCATCCATTTTCTTCGGCGAGCATCCGGAACAGCGGTTTGCCCGCGATCTTGGCCACGGCATCCCAGATTGCCATGTCAAGCGTGCCGACAGCTACGGACCTCTCGCCGTGCCCGCCCGGCTTCTCGTTGGTCATCATGGCGGCCCAAAGCTTGTGCGGATCAAGGTTGTCTCCGGCGTCATTCAAGACTGACGCGGGATCGGCTTCCATGACACGGTCGCGGAACCGCTCCCGGATGAGCCCTCCTTGCCCATAGCGGCCGTTGGAATTGAAGCCATAGCCGATGACGCGCCGGCCGTCGCGCACCACGTCCGTTACGACGGCCACCAGGCTGGCTGTCATTTTTGTAAAGTCGATGTAGGCGTTCCGGATCGGCGAGGAGATTGGCTTGGTGACTTCGCATATGTCGATGATGCGCATGGCTGATTGCTCCTTCCGGCCGTAAAATCATATCGTCTTAGTGTCTGGACCCTAGGTTTGATCTCGACTTTGCCTCTCGTCCAATGCCAAGTTCTGATCGCGTAATGCAGGATCGACATGCCTCATGGAACTCGACTGGTTAAAGGATTACATAGCACTGACGGAGCACGGAAATTTCTCCCGTGCGGCTTCTGCGCGCCATGTTACGCAGCCAGCCTTCAGCCGTCGGGTACGTGCATTGGAGGATTGGATTGGCACGCCACTGTTTATTCGGAGTGCTCAAGGCGCAACATTGACCGCAGCAGGGGAGACCTTCTATCCGCTCGCGCTCGATCTGCTAGCGGACGTCGATCGTTCGCGTCGGGAAACACTTGCGGCTGCCGAACAGCAGACCACGTCACTGGCCATCGCAGCGACGCATGCGCTTTCGTATACGTTCTTTCCCAGCTGGATCGGGCGATACATCGACAGCCAATCCTTCGGCAAGCTCAGTCTGCTATCTGACTCGATGGAGGCCTGTGAGCAAACGATGCTGAGCGGTGAGGTGCATTTCCTGCTCTGCCATTGGCGCAATAACATGAAGTCGCTGCTGGGTTCGGACCGCTATTGCAGCGTTGTTATTGGACGAGACGTGCTGACACCTGTCTCGGCGAGAACTGAGCACGGCGACCCGCTGTGGCCTGCGTGTGGCACCATGCAGCAACCCACTCGGATTCTGGGCTACAGTCCATCTTCTGGTTTGGGCCGCATTCTAGCCTCGATGTCTTCTTTTCCAATCAAAGCTGATACAACTGAGACGATATTCACATCGCATTTGGCGGCGACACTGCTGGCAATGACGAAGGATCGAAAAGGCATGGCCTGGCTGCCGATGACGCTGGTCAAGGAGGACCTTGATCAGGGCAGGCTCGTCAAGGCGGGAGACAACACGCTCGACATAGAAATTGATATTCGATTGTTCCGGTCTCCGGACTGCC
>JBKEAX010000471.1:0-2149 GCA_047972825.1 Hyphomicrobiaceae bacterium
GTGTAGTCGGGTCGGCCATATCAGGCATGATCCAGCAGCATCGCAAAGTCCCAAGAATGTAAACGGATCGCGATTTTCTGCACGATTGCAGGAGGCGTGTTTCCGAGTCGTTCTGCTTCTAGCATGATTTGCCCGCGGCCCGGCACATGACGAGACTTCCCACGGAAAACGAAACGGGAGCGGTGCGTCCCCGCGACACACCACTCCCAGCGGGCGACCTGTTGAAGGCGCCCATCCCAGCTGCGTAACGCCCGCACGAAACCCTCAGCTATGCGGCGTTAGCACTGCCAGGCAAATTGCCTAGTATTCTCAAAGACGAAAACCACACTGGATCTGACCATCTGCCGGCGGTATTTTCTTGCGATGTCTTCAAAGTGCACTGTTGACCCACCAAATCGCCGCAATGATCCGCAGATCAATCGCACTCGCAGGTCATTCGACCAATATTTCGCGATGAAACCGGTGGAATTCCGCAGCGCCCACAACGTGCTCCCAACCACTAATGCATTCAAATTATCCTTGTTATTCGGGACCCTAACTCATAGCGCGCGGTTTCGAACGCTACCCTCCACAATCCCTTATGGTTAACGGGATGATGCAGCAAACCGAGCGGGAGACAAAGCCGCATTCAGGAAAAGATGATATTCGCCCGCCGCATATGGAACGGCACACTGTGCGGCATTTCTGCAACAGCTCATGTTTCGAGCAAAAGAGCCGCTTGCGATCGCCCCCCGGCCATTGCGGACACAAACAGCCGTGGCAACGCAGCTTCTACGCACCTTCGATGATGCCGCCGCCAATCAATATCTGCCGAACGCCGATCGAGATAAACGCAGCTAACCCAGTCAACGGGGTGAGTGCGAGCCCTTCGGGGAGCCGCAATACAATCGCAGCCAGCATGAAGGCTATGCCACCCGCCCCTGCAGCAGCGATCCAAGGAAATGTGCCACGCCGCCATACGATCAGCGCTAGGACCAGCCCGGTTAAAGCTGCCGGGATCACCGTCCAGACAAATACTGCAATCGCAGCATGCCCCGCATTCGGCAGGCCGGCTGGAACCAAGGCATCAAGTTGCAAGGGTGCTGCAAGTATGAGCGCCGCAACCGTGGCCAATCCAGCCAGAAACGGCCCAACCAGGGCATAGCCCAGAAACGTGAAAAGCGCTCTTTGTCCGGCGCTGCCCGCAGGCGCAATACCGCCACGGTGATCGCCACCACGTTGCCCTGACTTCATCGCGCCAATTCCTTCAATCCACGCCTGATGAGCGCTGGCGTGTCGGCCTCGTTGCCAAGGTCTTGCATGGCGGCAGCAACGGCTTGGCTGGCCTGAACCGGGTTGTAGCCGAGATTTGTAAGCGCCGAGATTGCTTCAGCCGCAGCCATCCCTTCACCCGAAGCAGCACTTGCAGGCGCCGTTCCAGCGTCTGACTTGCCGTCAGTTCCCGCCTTGCCCCCAAGTCCAGCAACCGAAAGCGCCGGCGCTTTATCCTTAAGCTCCGCCACGATACGCTGCGCCAGCTTGCGGCCGACACCGTGCGCCTGTTCCACCGCAGCCCAGTTGCCCAGCGACACCGCATTGGCAAGATCCTGCGTCGACAGCACACCGAGAACCGCAAGCGCAACCTTTGCACCCACGCCTTGCACGTTCTGCAACGTGCGAAACCAAGTACGTTCGATCTCGCTGGAAAAACCATAAAGGCGGATCGCATCTTCACGCACATGCGTGTCGATGGTCAGTGCCACCTCATCACCAAGCGTGAGGTTGCGCAGGGTTCTGGCCGAAGCCTGCACCTCATAGCCGACACCGTTGACGTCAACGATCAAATGCCCCTCACCGATCGCATCGACAAGACCTCTGAGTTTCCCGATCATCGCCCCGCCTTTGCTAGCGCCTTTGCCGCAAGTGCCTGCGCTCCACGGTGGTTTGCGTGACAAATCGCAATTGCCAGCGCGTCGGCTTCGTCTGCACTGTCAACCTTGGCGCGTGGCAAAAGGAAACCAATCATCGCCTTGATCTGATGCTTCTCGGCATGACCGGCACCAACCACCGACTTTTTCACAAGGTTTGGCGGATATTCAGCAACCTTCAACCCCCGCAGCGCCGGTGCCAGCAACGCCATGCCACGTGCCTGGCCGAGCTTCAGCGTCGC